>NZ_JADYWN010000043.1:0-1902 GCF_015864805.1 Pseudoalteromonas sp. NZS127
CGCTGTTGCGGTCGAGCGGCGCCAGCCATGGCTGCACGACGTTCCAGTCCTTGATCTTGTCGAGCTGCATGCGCAGCATACCCGCCATCATCATCCGGCAAAGGTCAAAGCTCTCGTTGCGCTTGCGGACCTTCTGCCAGGTGCCGTTCTTGCCGCGCACCTCGGCCTCCAGCTCGTCAAAAAACGCCTGTGGCAGCCAGCCGTCGGGGTTCTGTGTGGGGTGTTTCGGCTGAGGGAAGTGGTAGAAACCCGGCCCCGGCATGGTCCGACGCAGGCCCGCCGCCACCATGTCCGACAGCAGGTTCGGGTTGCAGATCAGCAGAGGGATGTCGCCCTTGGTCCCTTTGCGGCCACTCACTAGGGTCTCCCGGATGATCGGTGCCTTGGGCTCGGACGCACCCTTGTAGAGCGTGACGCGGTGCGCATGTCCGGCCTTGCGCACGCGCCGATACCAGGCGTAGGCGTTATGGGTCACGCCGTCCTCGCCCCCGGTGTCCACCGTGAGCATGCGGATTTTGATCTCTCGGTTGGGGTCCGGTGTCTTCCACGTGGCGTCGAGCAGCTTGTCCGTCAGCACATCCCAATCTTCAGGAAAGCTGGCGGGGTCGATAGGGGCAAACTCGCTTCCCATTCCGGGCCTTTTCGAGTGTTTTATCTCGAAACGATCCACCAACCACTGCTCCATGTGCACGCCGACGGCGTGGAGTTGCACCACGAAGCGCGCGTTCACCCCGCCCTGCACGTCCACGGAGGCCGAGAGCATGCGTGTCTGCTCGGGTACCTGGTAGCGGATCAGGTCGTTTTCAGCGCGGTCCTGCGGTCGGGCACGTCCTGATTGGGACTCCTTCAGGTGCCGCGAGATGTACGGCATGCCCTGGTCCACGTTGATCGCGTTCTTCAGGGCCTCTTCCGATCCGCTGAGGGCATAGTGGCGCAGGCCCTGCAGGTGGCGCACTAGGATAGAGCGCCACGGTTGGAACGCCGCCGCCACGCCGCCCAGCCAGAACCCGGCGATGGAAGATGTCATGCCCTCGCCCACCAGTTCGTCGTCAACGGTCAGTGTCATGCCGTCCCGCAGCCACCGGCCGTTGGCGTTCAGAGCCTTCTTCTGGTCGGCGCCGTGCAGCGACCCACAGTGGGGACACACGATCTTGGCGTAGTGCTCGGCGAGCTTGTCCAGGTTGGCGCTGCGCACCGTCTCCAGCAACTCGTCGTCCGGGGGTAGGTTGAACAGACCAACACCGGGCGCGGCTTCAAACCACTCGCGGCAGTCGTGGCACTTCCAGTACCACCGGCGCCGGTCGCTGGTGTTGTAGATGCCAACCACTCCGCGCACCGGCGGGGCCTCGTGCGGGGTAGACGGTTTCCAGTTCGGGTCTTCGATGTCGCGCCCGGGGCTGGACTCAACCAGGCNGGGGCCTCGTGCGGGGTAGACGGTTTCCAGTTCGGGTCTTCGATGTCGCGCCCGGGGCTGGACTCAACCAGGCACATGCCGCGCGACAGGAAGGTCTGCGTGCGCTTGAGCCCCAGCGGGAACGGCGCGCCCTCGCCGCCCACGTCGTCCGGCATACGGTCGTAGTCGGTGAAGGCCACGTAGCGATAGGTGGAGCCGGACAGGTTGCTGACGGTGGGCCAGCCGATCTTGAGCCACATGCCGTGGCGAAAGCTCTTGTCGAACGTGTTGTCGGCGTTGGCGTTGCGCGAGACGAGCGCAGCCAAGTCCGGGCTGTGGCGCAGTGCGCGGTCCACGGTGGTCTTGGAGAACTCGCGCGCCTTCTCTTGGGACATGTGGATGATAGCCATGTCGCCAGGGTCGTTGACCACGGCGTGCGCCATCCAGCCGGTGATCAACCCCTCGGTTTTCCCGCACCGTGCTGGACCGACGAAGGCGACGGCCTCGTG
>NZ_JADYWN010000044.1:0-1832 GCF_015864805.1 Pseudoalteromonas sp. NZS127
GACTCCGACGCAGTGGGCTTCGTGCGCGACGCCGAGCTGAACCGCTTCGAACTCACGGGTCTCGACGCGGCAGGCCAGACCGACCTGGCGAAGAAAGGTCTGATCGTGCGCGGCACGGCTGGCCTGCCAACCGTTTCCACCCCGGCTCTCTGAGCCTTTCATCTCTCGACTCAGGAGCACAAGAAACATGGCAACCCTCGACATTTTCCAGGACGATGCGTTCAGCGTTACGTCTCTGTCCAGCACCATCACGGACATTCCCGACGTGCCCACCAAACTGGGCGACAAGGGTCTGTTCCAAGAGGAAGGCATCTCGACCACTTCGTTCATGATCGAACGCCAAGGGTCGAGCATCAAGCTGCTGCCCACCGCCCCCCGCGGCGGTGTGCGTGAGCCTGTCGCCCTCGGCCCTCGCAAGCTGATCCCTCTGCACGCTCTGCACATCCCCGCCTCATGGTCGGTGCTCGCAGACGAAGTGCAAGGCATCCGCGCCTACGGCAGCGAGACCGAAGTCGAGCAGGCAGCCACACTGGTGCAGCGCAAGCTCGCCAACGTGCGTGCCAGCATGGACCTGACCCACGAGAACATGCGCGTCGGCGCACTCAAGGGTCTGGTGACCGACGCCGACGGCTCCACGCTGCTCGACGTGTACGACGCCTTCGGCATGACCCAGCAGACCCAGTTCTGGAACATCGCTGTGGCCGCCAACGGCGACCCCAAGGCTTCGATCATCACCCTCAAGTCGATGATCCGCGCCAAGATGGGTGGTCGCTCCTTCGGTCGCATCCGCGTGATCTGCTCGCTGGGCTTCTTCACCCCCCTGGTGCAGAACACCAAGATGATCAAGGCGTGGGAACTGTGGAACCAAGGCGCCTACCTGCGCACCGACCAGGTGAACGGTGGCGACTTCGAGTTCGCAGGCGTGATCTTCGAGGTCTACGACGGCGGCACCTCGGCCGGCGACTTCATCGCTGACGGTATCGCCTACGCCTACCCCGAAGGTGTCCCCGGCATGTTCCAGTCCAAGTTCGCACCTGCGGACTACATGGAGACGGTGAACACGCAGGGCCTGCCGTTCTACGCCAAGCAGGAAGCGATGCCTTTCAACAAGGGCATCATCGGCGAGGCGCAGTCCAACCCGATCCACTTCAACTCGTTGCCCGAGGCAGTCATCAAGCTGTCTGTGGCCGCGAGCTAAATGGCAAGCGTCTTCGGGCGCATGACGGAGAGCGTCCTTTCCCTGCTGGGCGAGGACGCTCTTTTACGTGGTGCGGTCCCCTGCAAAGTGAACATCGAGCACGACGTGCAGCTCGTCGGTATGGACGCCGAGCGCGCACAGAGCCGGGGCGACCTGGTGACCAACAGCGNAGCACGACGTGCAGCTCGTCGGTATGGACGCCGAGCGCGCACAGAGCCGGGGCGACCTGGTGACCAACAGCGACGTGATCACCCTCGCTAAACGGCACAACCCCAAAGGCGGGGACTCTCTGAAATTCACGGGAACCGGGCCCCACGCGGGCCGCTCGTTCCGCCTCGAAACCATGATCGAGGACAACGGCTACTCCCGCCGCTACATCGTCATTGAGACGACGGTGCCATGACCAAAGCCCGCGACTACACGCTCAAGATCGACGCCTCCCAGGTAGTGAAACTGGGAGAACGACTCGCGCAGGCCAGCGGCGAAGAGATTGGCCGCGCGTCCGTCACCGCTTTGAACGAGGTGGTGGACCGCACATACGATCTGGCGCGCGACCGGATGATCGCCGGTATCAACCTGTCCGACGATTATCTGCGGCGTCGAATGACGCTCCAGCGCGCCACACCCGGCAAGC
>NZ_JADYWN010000045.1:0-1827 GCF_015864805.1 Pseudoalteromonas sp. NZS127
GGTTTTCAGACCCGCGTAGCCCTTGTTCTTGGCACGCAGATACTCAATGGTCAGCCCCATGGCAACCGCGCGTTCTTCAGCCAGCGCGATGATCGTTTCGCGGGTGATGCGCGGCATTAGGTGCTGGTCTTCCAGCGCTTGGATGCGCGCGACGATTTCAGCCTGACGCTCTGCAAGCGTTGGTGGTTCAGGCGGCACATATTCGGCCTCGACCTGGGCGAGTAGTGCCTCGTACTGCGGGGCGTCAGCGCCAAGGTCTGCGCGTAGCATGTCCATTTGGCCGTTGCTGTAGGCGTGGCACTTGATGACCGCGCCGCTTGCATCAACCCATGTTGCTTCGAGGGTCGCGGGGTCGTTTTCGTAGCGGATTGGTTGTTTGATAATCATGATGTAGAACCTGTCCTTAATTGGAAATTGATTACAAGCTCCTCTGAAAGTGTGCCGGTGGATATATTTGTCACTCTTACACTAAAAACCCCGTTTCCAGACCAATTAAGTTCAATCCTATAATTAGATGGATCAGGGGCACCGGAGTTGTATCCCCCGCAAACATCAATTAAACTTGTGGATAAGGCGTATGAATTACTCACGCTAAAGACCACAGCCGCGCCTGCCGATAATGCAGAACTGTTCATAGTTATCTGCCCGTTAGGTTTGTTAAGTGTCACGCCGGTGGTTTTGCTGGTTGCTTGAGTAACTGTACCTCCTGCTCCCGTGCCGTAACCCAGCGCGCCACGCAGCGCGAGCACATCACCATTCGTCCCCAAATGAAGCGTAGTCCCGCCTGGAGTTTCAATATTTATCGGGAGCGATGCGCCCGTTCCTATGGCTGTAGAGCGCAGCCGCGCGGTACTGCCGCTTATGGAAAAATCAAATTTAGCTGCGTTTGTCGGGTCGGGTCCGTTGTAAAGTGAATACTCTGAATAACCACCGGCCCCACTTGGCATCGCCCCCAATACCGTAGCGCCGTTAGTCGTACTCGTCTGAAACATCGCTCGGCTCGCAACGGTCGCGTTACTGAAATCCGCAGTAATACGCCTACCAGTTCCCGAGAAATTTACATTGCCTGCAATATCACCACCGGTATTATCTAACTTTTTGGTGTCCAGCTCGTTGACCTGCGCTTGCAGCTTGCCCAGAGCAACCAGCACCGTGTCTGCAGCAGTGATCACCGCGTTCGTCGCAGTGCTCAACCCTGTGAGCGCGATCCCACGCACCCACGCCGCGAGATTCGCAAACGTCAGCTTTTTGNGCAGTGCTCAACCCTGTGAGCGCGATCCCACGCACCCACGCCGCGAGATTCGCAAACGTCAGCTTTTTGAGGACGTTGGACGCAGCGCTGTCAACAATGCCCAGTTCATCGGCATCGACCGGGGTTGCTTTGCTGGTGGCGGCGTGAATCAGCGCAGCCACATCACCAGCACCACCCGTGGCCCCGGTTGCTCCCGTGGGGCCTGTGCCGCCAGTGGCACCAGTTGCACCCGTTGGCCCTGTAGCGCCGTCAGCGCCATCATTCCCCGTCGCCCCAGTTGGCCCGGTGGCGCCGGTACTGCCAGTTGGGCCGGTCGCTCCATCATTGCCGGTTGCGCCTGTTGCGCCTGTTGCGCCTGTTGCGCCTGTTGCGCCTGTTGCGCCTGTTGCGCCTGTTGCGCCTGTTGCGCCTGTTGCGCCTGTTGCGCCTGTTGCGCCTGTTGCGCCTGTTGCGCCTGTCGGACCTGCTGGCCCAGTGGGGCCGATGTGCTGCGCCCATTCAACCGGGGCGAGCCCGGTCAGTACCCACTCGGTCTTGTCGCTCTCCTGGTAGAGATACTTGCGCACGTCCGTTTC
>NZ_JADYWN010000046.1:0-1795 GCF_015864805.1 Pseudoalteromonas sp. NZS127
AAAAAAAAGCGGGTAGCGAATACCGCGCTAATACATGGCTGCGCCGCGTTATTGGTCGTTTAAAGCCACGCTTTGGCGTGTTGTTTAGTATTACTCAAAATATGCCATTGCCATGGCATATTTTAAGCAGTATTGAAAAAACCAAAAAACATGCAAATACGCTGGCTATTGAATGCCTGCAAATTGCGCTTGATGTAAGCGAAGAGCACCAGCACCTACCTTATGAAAAAATAGTATCGCTAACCTACGATGCAATAGCTGATCACGCTAAAGCTGTGGGCGCTAACGTACCCTTTTACGCTATGCGCGAAGAAAGCTTACCAACCGAATGCTACGAAATTGCACTGCTTAAAATGCAGTGCGATAAGTGGTGGGCACGCCAATTAAAAACCCTACGCCGCCAGTTTTTAGAATTGCTAGAAATTGCCACCGGCCAAGTGGGCAAAGACCTATACCACGATAAAAAAAGCAAAAAGTTTAAACGTAAAGGCATTAGCCCGTATTCGTCAAAACAAGCGCAGCGTGAGTTTAACTTTGCCCAAGCCAGCGGCCGCCAGTTTTTAGAAATGATGGAATTGCAAAGCAGCGATGGCGACGTAATAAGTTTAATTGAAGCGGTTAAAAGCGGCATGGCAAACCCAGCCAACCGCCGTAACGAATTAATGCTACGCATACGCGAAACCGAAGAGCTAGCCGACGAAATGGGTTATGTAGGTGTGTTTTACACTATTACGTGCCCGTCGCGTTTTCATGCTAATTCAAGTAAATGGAATGGCGAAACCCCGAAAGACGCGCAAAATTATTTAACCCAAACATGGGCGCGTGCTCGCTCTAAATTAAACCGCCGTGGCCTTAAGTATTTTGGCGTGCGTGTGGTAGAGCCACATGCAGACGGCTGCCCACATTGGCACATGATGTTATTTATGCCAAAAAACAAACTGCAAGAAGTAAACGCTATTTTGCGTTGGTACTTTATTCAAGAAGACAAAACAGAGCTTTACGATTACTACGGCCCAGTAGCAACTCGCGCCAAAGTAGTTACCGAATGGGTAGATATAAACACCCATGGCGTACACGTTCAAACTGTTGAAAAGTGCGTTAGCTATCGCGCAGGCACTAAAAAAAGCGAGTTGTTTAAAACCTACAAGCAAAAGCGCCGCGAGTGGGGCCTTAAAAAAAGCCAAGGAAAAAAAGCCAAAGCGCCTAGTAAGTTTTATCGCACATTTAGCCCACGCTTTGACGCCATAACAATGGATAAAAGCAAAGGCAGTGCGGCCAGCTACATTGCTAAATACATCAGTAAAAATATTGATGGTTACATGCTAGGCGATCATGAAGATGCTGAAACAGGCGAAAACCTGCAAGAGCAAGCTAACCCCGTTTTAGCCTGGGCTAGTACGTGGAATATTCGCCAGTTTCAATTTCAGGGTTCGCCAAGCGTTACCGTTTACCGCGAGCTTAGACGCATGCGCACTGCAATAAGTGACGACGTAATAGAGCCTATTCGCCACGCTGCCGACACTGCCAATTGGAAAGACTACGTAAAATTACAAGGCGGTATGTGTATTGGCCGCGCTGCTAACTTTAAATCAATGTATGAGCTAACCCCGCAAGGCAACGACTACGCCGAAGTAGTGCGCCGCATTAAGGGCGTGCTTACTAACACCGACTACAAAGCCGTGCTTAAGCGCACGCTTGAAAAAGTGCATAACGTAATTGCCGACACCAGCTTAAAAACGCGCCTTATCGAATGGACAAGGCAACTCAAGGGCACAGCCGAAAAACTCAGTGCTAA
>NZ_JADYWN010000047.1:0-1650 GCF_015864805.1 Pseudoalteromonas sp. NZS127
GCTATTGGACTTTCTGGCAAACACCTTGGTGCTCACGGTACTTCTGGGTGAACTGCCGCGCGAGGGAACTGTCACCGCCCGACTGAAGCGCCACAACGAGACAAGCACCGGCTGGCGCAAGGCTGTCGCCGTTTGGGCGGAACAGCACCTCGACCAGTTCGACCCGAGCGGCGATCACATCTGATCCGAAACCAGCCCGCAGTCCACCAGCACATTTTCCGACGACAATCGCCACCCATGCGACATCTAGACCCCACTGCGGCCTTCACCGTGCTGCTGGCCTCCATCTTTGGGGCTCAACTCAGTGCGGTGATTGGCCCCTACGCCGTCATCATCCTTGCAGCTACCACGGGGGCTGGCTGGGGCCTTGGGCGCTGCCCGCCGATGACCCGCGCGCAGGGCCTCTGGTACTTTTTGAAACTCAATTGCACCGCTTTGTTGGTTACAGTACCGATTGCATCCGGTGTTCAGCATATGCTCGGCTGGCAAGAGGCCAACTGGCTCCTGGTCCCCGTCGGCCTCCTGGTTGGCGGTGTCGGCAATAGCTGGCCCAAGGTCGGCGAGTGGTTCGTGACCTGGCTGGGTCGCCTGCTGGAGAAGCGCACCGGCACCGAGCAACCACCGAAAAAGGACGACTGAGATGAATTCCCACCTCTGGGCCCTGCTGAACACGGTCGTCTGCGGGGCGATCATGGTTGTCTGCATCTGCCGCTTGTCGGTCATGCACGTAGGCATTCGCAAGCTCGTCCGTCTCAAATACACCCTGCTGCTGTCCGGCGCCTGCGCATACGGATTTCAGCCGTTCATCTTCGGCACATGGCCCACGCCCGCNCGCAAGCTCGTCCGTCTCAAATACACCCTGCTGCTGTCCGGCGCCTGCGCATACGGATTTCAGCCGTTCATCTTCGGCACATGGCCCACGCCCGCAGGTATGTTTTTCGTGGTCACGGTGTTTGTCGGGCTGCTCACCAGCTCGCACCGCTGGCGCCGCGCCGCCCCCATCGAGACCGAAACACGTCCTGCCGAACTGGCCTGAGAGCGTCGTCCGAAATTGTGCCGCAGAGGTGAATAACGCAGGGATCAACACAATGCGCAGCATTCAGCAAAGGACTGCGCATGCGCCCCTGTTTCAAATTCACAGCCAAGGCGGGTAAAAAGCCCGCGGTCTTGGCGCTAGACGAGGAAATCGGCTTCTGGGGCACCCAGGCCAAAGATTTCCGTGCCCAACTGGATGCTGTCGAAGGCAACGAACTGGTGGTCGAGATCAACTCGATTGGCGGTGACGTGATGGCCGGCCTGGGCATCTACAACATGCTGCGCTCCTGGGCCAAGGACGGCAAGACCGTCACCACCCGCGTGACCGGCATCGCAGCCAGCATCGCCTCGATCATCGCCCTCGCAGGCGACAAGCGCGAGATGCCCAAGAACACGTTCGCCATGGTGCACCAGGCTTCGACCATCGCAGCCGGCACCTCGGAAGACATGCGCGACGCGGCCAACTGGCTGGACAAGGTGGACGGCTCTCTGCGCAACATCTACATGGACCGCATGGGTGCTGACGAAGCCAAGGCCGCCGAAATCATGGCGAAGGACACGTACCTGACCGCTGACGAATGCCTGGACCTGGGCTTCGCCACTGCGCTTCTGGAC
>NZ_JADYWN010000048.1:0-1550 GCF_015864805.1 Pseudoalteromonas sp. NZS127
GTAACTATTCAGCCTCATCTGAAATGAATATATCAGGCAGCTGATTTTTGAATAATAACTCAAGGGCTAGGCTTGCAGATACATATTGTTTTCTGCAAGTCGATAAATAGCTTCTCAGCAAGCAGAACATTTCAGCTCCTTGCTTACTTCTAAAACACCCCGATATTTTTTGATGAACCTTGGTCATCCTAATATCATTCTCGCCTTGGTTGTTGGTAAATGGCACGCCAGTGCTCATCATGAAACGTAAAACATCATCTTGATAATCTCTTAGTCGTTCCAATAATGCGCGGGATTTGGTTCGCTTTAATCGGCCTCGCTGACCTTTCACTCGGCTACTTTTATCTGGTGGTGGACATTTAGCGTCACCTTGAAGCAATATTTTTTGATATTGCTCACGATATTTCTGTTTAGCCCCTTTATCTAGGTCGGGATTATCTATTTGAGCTTTATTCATTTCTTTAAGTAAGGTTTGCATATCCTTCGCCCATTGCATGCCGTCTTGCTCCCAAGCCCTTTCTAATTCTCGGATGTGGTGAGCATTACATAATGCATGTTGGCATTGGGTATATTGATAATATGGCTTCCAATGGTCATGACATAGCACACCGGTAAAGTGCGGTAAAATACCGGCCTCATCCATCGCTATTTTTCCTCTTTTTTCATGAGGATAAAAATAAGTCCACCAAGTCGTTGATGCACCATGAAGCCATCGCCGTTTACCGCCGATATTAATGCCAGTCTCATCAACATGCAAAGTTTGATACGGGCTTTGTAATGCCGCTTTGATGATACCTTCTGCGCCCGATGACTTTACCAGTGCCGCTGCTTGTTCATTAAAGTTAAATAAACTGCCGGCACTGATCGGAATACCTAGTTGGTCACTAAAGTATTCTTCAATGCGGTTATAAGGGAGTAATTGATATTGTGATAAGTAAACCGCATGGGCTTTCACACCAACACCATATTGAATAGGACCGTTAACACCTTGGGGGAATTCACCAACAAACCGCTTCCCTTGCTCATTCTCAAGGATTTGAGCCTGGTATTCGGTCACCACTTTACTGATATCTATATCGACGACTTGTCGCTTTTGAAAACCCACCTCACGATAGTGACCTTTAGGTAAAAAATCTCGGTCAACTAAAATGACTTGTACCTCATCAGGTGTTTCTGTTTGAGTCAGCGTTTTACCTACTCGGCCTTTTTGTCCGCCAGCTGATTTTTCTGACTTCTCTCTCGTTGGCTTTGTTCGGTTGATATCTTTTGATGGAGGAATGCTACTATTTTGACTATTAAGTCCTAATTTACTAGCTAGCATAACAACGACAACAAGAATGAGTTCAATAGACATCTTCAACGCTGGCGAGAGTGTTTTATCTTCTTGTAACTGAGTTTTAGTTTGCTCAACTATTTCAGTGATATTTATGCTGTTTAAATTCATTAAAGCTAGAGCGATAGGGTAATAGCTCTAGCTTGGCATACTGGCAGGATCAGTCAATAGCTAAAAAAGATCCTTAGAAAATAATTTGTCTTGGTGAATAGTTACA
>NZ_JADYWN010000049.1:0-1457 GCF_015864805.1 Pseudoalteromonas sp. NZS127
AACCCTTCGACTTGGTGTTTCAGCAGTGGGTTGTTGTCGTTGTCCGCTTGGGTTTCTGCTTCACCCAAAAGCACCCAGAATGAGTGCAGCACGTTGTCGCGCTCGGAAAACCACCGCGCCGCATCCTCCAGCACGCTGTCTGCCTTGTCCTTCTCCGCGCAGCGCGCAAGAATCATCGCCTGCAGTTCAGGGCTTCCAAAGCTGGACGGCTGGCTGTCTGCCGGGGGTGCTGGCTGGGGTGCGGCGGCGACAACGGCGCGTTGAACTGCCTTGCCGATGGCTGCTGCCCAATTCGTAGTGCCTCTGGTGCAACGACCTGACAGCGCTTCATCAGCCTGCATCACAACCTTCATCAGCGCGAGACTGTCCAGCGGCCCCGTTACTGCTCCAGCGGCTGGTGCCGTCACGCTGTCTGCCGGGGCACGGGATGCGCTCAGTGGCTTGAGGTATCCAGCGCGTGATTCGTGGAGCTTTTGCAGCGCCGCGTTGGGGTCGTCTGCATTTGCTGCGTTCCACCCAGCGGAAACACCGGCGAGGTATTGGCTATCGGCCATGGCGTCAGCAACCTCAGCTGGCACTGGCTGGCTGTTTGCCTGGGCGGCTGGGGTGGGCGCTGCGGCGAGTTGCTCCAAGACAGCCAACGTCGCCATTGCATCGATTGCACTCTCCTTTTTCGGCCAGCCATCATCGAAGAAATANGTGGGCGCTGCGGCGAGTTGCTCCAAGACAGCCAACGTCGCCATTGCATCGATTGCACTCTCCTTTTTCGGCCAGCCATCATCGAAGAAATACTGGCTATTGATGCGGTGGTCGGCCATGGCGTTGAGGTATCGGCGCGCTTTCTCCACCGGATCCGCTGTGGAGCCGTCCGAGAACTTTATCGTCTCGACAGGCCCCGCAACTGCGCCAGCGGCTGGTGCCGCCAACTCGCCAGAATCCTCCGCGACGATCACCGCGCCGCGCAGCACGCGCCTCGCAGCGCGCATGCGGTCATCGGCAGGCTCGCCGATCAACTCGATGGCCTGCCGGATGGCTCGCACCGCCGCACTAAGCGTCGTGAAGTCGGTGGTGGCTGGTGCCGCCTGTGCCGTGGGGGCGGCCAGGGTAGCGTTGTGGGCCATCACGATTTCAGTGACCGCACCGGATTCGACATTCCGCCCAAGGTACGAGACAAGGCCACGGCCTTCCTTGTTCACGATGCTCCAGCCCTCGTAGCCATCTTTGCCGCCAGAGCCGTACCAGCGCTCAATCCACGCCCCTGCGGCTGGTGCCGCCTGTGCCGTGGCGGTTTCTGGGTAGGGCCAGTCCTTCAAATGCTCGACGGCTTCGGCCACCGTCTTGTCAATCGCACTGCCGGGTTGGTAGCCAATCTTCTCCTTTGCTCTCAAGAACAGGCCGATCATCGTGCTCAGTAGAGCGTGCGTCTTGGTGTTCGTCGCCCCGGCTGGTGCTTGCCC
>NZ_JADYWN010000005.1:0-216111 GCF_015864805.1 Pseudoalteromonas sp. NZS127
CGCTTACTTAGACAAATTAATAACTACCTATCATTATAATTGACATTCTCACCTTGTAAAGTGTACAGGTAATTATTTTAATTTAAAGTGTATGGGTGTACGTTTAAATCTTCAAACACTATAATGTCATTTTCATTGGTTATCTGTCGTGAGATTTGGTGTGCAAAGTCGAGCCTTTGCCTTGAGATCTTACCGTGTAATTTATTGATGCGTTGTCTTGTTTTGTGCCAGCGATTTGAGCCTTTATTTCGGCGGGCAAGCTGACGTTGCAATTGATTTAATTTGGCTTTTGATTGCTTTAAAAACTTTGGATTGTCGGCCACGTAGCCGTTCGAGCCAACTACCGTTTGCTTTGAGTTAATGTCAAAACCTGTGATTGTTTTTAAAACGCGAAGCGCTGTTTTGCACTCCACTTCTTGAGTAATACTGCATTCCCATTTACCGTGGCGAAACTGAACAGTTACCGTTTTGATTTTGCTAGCCAGTTCGCGATGTAAAATGATAGGCACTTTACCAACTTTTGGAATACTGATAGTGCCATCTTCAATACGGATGCAATTAGAATTGTTTACCGCTCGAAATGAATCGTTGTGAAGTTTTTTCTTTTTGTATGAGGTTTTATGCTTTGGAAAGCGCTGCAAACGGCCTTTCGAGATTGCGTTCTTTAACGCTGTTTCTAAGTCGCGAGCAACTTGCTGAGCTGCTGCCGAGTCAAAAGACTTAATCCACGTAAACTCTTCAAAAGGCTTTATTTCCTTAAGAAGCGAGGCCATATCATTGTAGAACAAGAATGTTTTATCGAACTCATATCGACGCATATTTTCAGACAGTAATAAGTTCCAAATACCACGCGCAGTCGCGCCAAACTCTATGAGTTTAGCTTCTTGTTCTGGTGTAGGATTCAGTCTGTAATTGTATCTAAGCGTCTTTTTCATATACTGTATAGACTACTGTATATGAAAGGGTTGTCAAGATAGAATATGAAACTAAATCACACTGCAAATATCTAATAGCGTTACATTTAATCTTAGTTGTGAAATATAGAAGGCAATTGCTACAAGGTAACTTAGGTGAATTTGTAAAACAAAAAATTTCTGAAATCGCAGAGCGCTCAGAATTTAATATTGAAGAGATCGAGGTAGACAAAGATCATATGTAAGCGCGCATTTAAGCAGTGCGCTTAGCTATAATCGAAGTCTAGCTGCACATTCCACGGCATTAGGTCGGTAAAATCATCATCACCCTCATCTCGATTCGGCAACGCTTTAAATAAATGCACAAAGTAGTAATAAGGATTGATGTCATTGGCACGGCAGGTCATCACAATACTATAAAGTATTGCGCTGGCCTGAGCACCATTAACCGATTTTGAGAATAGCCAGTTTTTTCTACCCGTGGTAAACGGCCGAATATCTCGCTCAGTAATATTATTATCAATCCCTAGTTCGCCATCTTCACTATACCGCATTAATTTCGGCCATTGATTAAGCGTGTATTTTATCGCTTTGCCAATATAACTCCCCGCCGTTACTTTACCTTCGGCTTCATCAAGCCACGCTTTAAAGTGCATTAATATGGGTAAGGCTTTTTCTTGTCGTAACTGATACCGCGCTTGAGGAGATAACTGTTTGTTTTTAGCGTGGGTTTCCAGTTTATATAATTGGCTGATAAAGCTGATGGCTTTATGCGCTCGACCTTTGTTTTTCGACTCTGCTTTTAAGGCATCGTTATATTTGCGTCTAGCGTGTGCCCAGCAACCAACAGGGGTAATGCCTTCAATACTGTCATAAACACGGTAACCGTCGCACTGTAAATAGCCTTGATAACCGGCAAGAAATTCTTTTGCGCAAGCGCGACTTCGACCTGCTTGGTAATCGTAAATCACGACAGGCTCACGGCTGACCTCATTGCTGCGATAAACCCACATGTAGGAATTGCTGCTAGGGTTGTCACCTTCATCTAACACTTGTGTACGGGTTTCATCGGCACATAAACTATGCTCACTAAGCAAGTGACGTTGCATGGCTGCCACTAAGGGGCTGATTAGCAGGCCCGCTTTAATACACCAATTAGCTAATGTTCCGCGCGATAGTTCAAGGCCGCCACGGCCCAGTATGTCAACGAAACGATAAAGCGGTAAGGCATCGCAGTATTTGCCCGTAACAACCGCCGATAACGCTTCTGGACTCGCAATGCTGCCAGGAATAGGCTGCTTGGGTTTAGGCGCGGTGATTATTTTACTGGCCAATTGTTCATGCTCGCAATGTCTGCAAGCATATTTAAATTGTTTGTGCTTAATGACACTGACTTTCGCCGGAATAATCTTCACTTGCTCGCTGTCTTCACTACCACATTGATGTAGTTGTTCACCGCAACACTGACACGTTAACTCGGTTAAGGTGTGCTCAACCTCTTCTCGTTCAAAGTGCTCAGCCAGTATTTGTTTACCTTTCTTATGGTGTTTAGGCGGCTCAGTCGTTTTATGCTGCTCCGCTTCATTGAAGGTGCCCCGTGGGGCTTTTTCACTTTTTTTACCGTATTTTTGGGATTTACTTAACTTAAGCTCAGCAAGCAAGTGGTCAATCCGCGATTGCATTTCAACCTTATCTTCTTGCAGTGAAATTTTATCTTTTTCTAAGCCATCAAGCTTAGCCTGCATAAGTGCAAGCTGATTTTGTAGTTCGGTGATGAGAATAGTGTCTGGCATTTTAATAGCATGACACATGGGAAAGATCGTTCAAGTAAAAAAAACGATCTGATTAATTTACATCACCGATAACCCCGATAAAGTCGGGTGCCGTGTTTGATTACTGACCGGTAACCCTGATAGCAACCACTGTAATTGGCGTTGCTCGATGCCCATAGCCGTGTGTTCATTAGTCTGTTTTGGCCACTGAAATCGTCCTTGTTCTAAACGACGATAATAGAGCCAAAAACCGTTGGTATCCCAAAATAAAATCTTTAATTTATCGCGTTGTTTATTACAAAAAACGAACCACGCTTGGCTTAAAGGATCGAGAGATAGGGTATCGCTGACAATAATACTTAGGCCATTGATTGATTTGCGCATGTCGGTGAACCCCGTGACCAAGTAAACTTGGTGTGTGCAAGGTGTCACAGTACGCTCAATAATTTGGCTAGCGTTTGGTTAGCTAATGTCGACTCGAAGTCTATTTGATAGCCGTTTGGTGTGGTGAGTTTAATGATTGAAGGTTGCGTAAAGGCTTGCTCATGAATAACAAACGGGATCACCTGTTGCTTTTTAACCCTTACCGTTTCGTCAGAAAGGCGTTTACGCCAAACATAGAAAGTCGATGCGTTAATGTTGTTATCACGACAAAATTGAATGGTGGCTAAACCACTCGATTTTTGCTGCTCAAAAATGCCTTGCCAGTGTTTTATTTTTTGCTGTTTATTCATAATTACCTCAGGTTAATATGCTGAGTAAATTATGCATAGGTGCCATTAACATTGGTATGTGGGGCTAATTACGCGCTTACGATCATATACACATATTGCTTACGATTTCCCCGACCATTTGTGTTGCGAGTTATGTTCGTAGAATTAAACAATCAACGACACAAAGCCTATGGTCGAGATTTAAGCAGGGCGGGATCGCACTTTAAATAAAAATATGATCTAATAGAGAAAATTCACTTATAGCATTCAATTTTGAGCATCTTAGACCACCTTACTGTTATTGAAGAAACACGTTCTGATATCAACCAAAAACATAATCTAATTGATGTTATGTTCTTGATAATTACAGCCATATCCTCAGGATGTGAGGGATGGCAAGATATTGAAATTTATGGTGATGAAAAGCTATCATGGCTCAGACAGTACCGAGCTTTCAGACATGGTATCCCTCGGCGGCATACGATAGCACGTATACTACGCAGTGTTGTTGCGGAATCCTTATTAGAAGCTTTAGCCTTGTGGTTAAATGAACAGCGCCAGTCATTAAATAAACCTATTATTGCCTTTGATGGCAAGGTGCTACGCGGCTCTTATCGAAATGATAGAAAAACAGCACTGCAATTAGTAACGGCGTACGATACTGAGCGAGGGTTAGTATTGAGTCAAAAACCGACAAAAACAAAAAGCGGCGAAATAAGTGTTGTTCGTCAAATGCTTGATATACTTGATGTAAAAGGAAGTGTCATCACGATGGATGCACTTCATTGCCAACGTGAAACACTCGAAATAATTTCAGATAAAAAGGCACATGTAGTTGTTCAGGTTAAGAAAAATCAACCCAAATTGTTTGATGCTGTATCGAATTCATTTCAAGCAGTATTTGATGCAAATAAAGAAAAAGTCGTCACACACATTAAGCAAGAAATCCATGGTCGCAAAGAAGAGCGCTACGTCTATCAATTAAAAGCGAACCTGCCGACAGAGCTTGCACAGAAGTGGCCAACAATAAGAAGTATAATCGCAGTTGAACGCCACAGAACAGTAAAGAATAAGTGCAGTATAGACACGTCGTATTACATAAGTTCAATGTCACCTAAACACAAAATGCTAGGGCATTATATACGGCAACATTGGCGTATTGAAAATAGCCAGCATTATGTTTTAGATGTTGTTTTCAAAGAAGATGATTCAAGAATAGCGTTAGAGGGTGCAGTTGAAAACATCGCTTTATTTAGGCGCTTTGTAATGAACATTTTGAGGCAATGCGAATGCGGGGCCCCAAGTCAACGTAGCAAAATCAAAAAGGCAAGCTGGAGTGATGATTATCGGGCGAGAATATTTTTTGGATTATAAATTAATCAAAGTATGCTCCCGCCCTGGAGATTTAAGTGGTTGAAAAAGCAATTCTGGATTGAGAAAACCTTTTGGTCTGACGGGTATTTTGTTTGCTCAGTTGGAAATGCTTCTGCTGATACAATTCGAAAATACATTCAAAAATCAGGGCTAGTTATTCCGATTCATCCCATCGACGCCGCTTCGCGTCGATCAATGGGTTTTCTCGGAAGGATTCGATAAAAAATGCCAGCAGTTAAAAACTCAAAAGCACATTTGCACAATGGATGCGAATGGGAGTAAATGAGCAGTGATTTAAACAGATAATTTATCTATTTTTTCTTCTCTAAAGCGCAGCGCCCTCTTAGCCTCTTTGTGAATAAAGCATTAAAATATTATTTTGCACAAAGAGAAAACAATGAGGGTAAATGAGGAGTGATTTAAACACATAATCTAGTGGGTTTACTTCTCTAAAGCGCAGCGCCCTCTTAGCCTCTTTGTGAATAAAGCATTTAAATATTATTTTGCACAAAGAGAAAACAATGAGGGGAAATGAGGAGTAACTTAAACATATAATCTAGTGGTTTTACCTCTCTAAAGCGCAGCACTTCATAGCCTTTTTGTGGATATATTTGCTTAAATATATTGGCACAATGCGCTTTAAATAAGGGGAGGTGCGAAGCTATAACTTATACAGAGTGCTTGGTAATACGCAAAGCTTGGCTAATTACTTGCTGATCACTAAAACGAAAAACGACGCTAGATGCGTCGTTTAAATAATGCTTAAAATGTGCAAACTGCTCGCACTTCACCACACTTGCAGTTATTTCTTTTGATAAATAATACCAGGGTTACATCTAACCATATCAAAATCGTTACTTAAACCACTCATCGATTCCGACGCACCTAAAAGTAAATAACCTTTAGGATTAAGTGCTTGAGAAAATTTAGCAATAATTTTTGCTTTTACTTCTGGTGCAAAGTAAATCAACACATTGCGGCAAAATATAATATCAAACTTGCCTAAAAGCGCGTATGAGTCGAGTAAATTAAGGTGTCTAAAGTTAACCTGCTTTTTTATTGGATCAATAACCTGAGCCATACCATTGCCGCTGTCTTTAAAAAACTTTTTGCGGCGTTCGACCGAGAGCCCTCTTGCTAGTGCTAACGCGTCATACTCGGCGTGTTTACACATATCCAGCATAGTATTTGATATATCGGTAGCCACTATTTGCGCTCCCATGCGTAAAACCCCAGGAGAACTTGTCTGAAACTCAGCAACCGACATAGCAATTGAATATGGTTCTTGACCAGAAGAGCTTGCCGCAGACCATATTTTTAATGGTCTGTTAAGCCCTTTAAACTCTGGAAACAGTTTAGTTTTTAATAACTCAAACGGATATTGATCTCTAAACCATAGGGTTTCATTGGTGGTCATTGCATCAACCACTGCAGCGCGTAATTGGCGCTCATGCAAACCCAACGTTTTATTTACTAGCTGTGACAAAGACTCAACATTAAATCGCTTCATTAACGGCGCTAAACGGCTTTTAACCAAGTATTGTTTGTTTTCGCCTAATACAATACCGCACTGTTGTTCTAAAAATAAGCGAAATTGATCGTATTCACTTTGCTGTAAATCTTTACTATTCAAATCAATAACACCTATATTTATTAATCACAATGAACCCATTTTCTTACTGCTGTTGCGAGTTCGTCGGGATTAAATTTTGCAATAAAGTCATCTGCACCTACTTTTTCAACCATGGCCTGATTAAACACGCCACTTAACGAGGTATGTAAAATAACATGTAATGGTGCCAATTTAGGGTCGGCTTTTATTTCGGCGGTTAATGTATAGCCATCCATTTCAGGCATTTCTACATCCGAAATAAGTAACCCTACACGTTCTGTAATATCGTTTACGCAGTCATGTTCGGCTATTTCTTTTAATCGCTTAAGTGCTTCTTTACCATTTTTGGCAAGCTCAGTTTGAACGCCAAGTGGCTCTAATGCTCGCTTAACTTGGTTTCGTGCTACTGCTGAGTCATCGGCAATAAAAACAATTCGCTCGCCTAAATCTTTTTTAATGTCACCTTGTGTAGCCGCAACATCGGCACTTACTTCGGTATTAACTGGGCAAATTTCGTTTAATATTTTTTCTACATCTAAAATTTCAACTAATTCGTTTTCTATTTCAGTTACAGCAGTTAAGTAAGAATACCGGCCTGCACCTGGCGGTGGCGGCATTATTTTTTCCCAGTTCATATTTACAATACGCTCTACACCGCCAACTAAAAAGCCTTGAACGATACGATTATATTCAGCAATAATTATAAAACTGTCTTTAATATTTTCAATTGGACGCCCACCCACAGCCATAGAAAGGTCGATAACCGAAATAGTTTGGCCGCGAATATGGGCAACACCACGAATGTAAGCATTTGATTTTGGCATATTGGTAAGAGGAGGACATTGCAGTACCTCTCTCACTTTAAACACATTAATCCCAAAACGCTGACGCCCTCTGAGTTTAAATAGTAGTAGCTCTAAGCGGTTTTGCCCCACCAACTGGGTTCGTTGGTTTACTGAGTCTAAAATACCTGCCATTCAAATCTCCTAAAAAACAAACTATACGGAACGATAATTGCTTTGAATCTATAAAGTCACATAATACAACGGGAGCGTCTACTTTTTGACGCTAAATATTTATACCCTGTTTTAACCTATAAGCATAGCCGAAACATTATGAGTTTGTTAAAAAAAATCAGAAGATACAGTGTTTTTTATGTTCTTACTAGCCTCTGTTTAACTTTGCCTTTAGAGGCTAAAGTATTTAGCAAAGACATATTACAACAAATGGCTATAACTCATGTTGCTGCGCAAATTAACAACCTTGATGAAAATAAAATACAGCTTAGTGCGTTACCGCTCGACCCCCGCACTCCCGATCGCAGTTGCGAATCAGAGCCTGAGTTATTACTCCCCAGCGATCCGCCTTTTAATCGCCAAGTAACATTACAAATAAAATGTAACGACACTAACAACTGGGCCCAGTATGTACACGTGAGAGTAACCGAAACGGCTCCTGTTGTAGTTGCTAATGTAAATTTAGCTCGCGGCGAAGTAATAACTGCGGCGCATTTAAGTATTGAAATGCGCTCAACTCACTTTATCAGAGTACAATATTTAGATAACCCAGCATTATTAATAGGCAGCCGAAGTAAACGAAATATACGCAGCGGAATGCCACTTTTATTGAGCCAAATATGCATGGTGTGCAAAGGCGATGCTGTAAATATTAATGCTAATATTAAGGGCTTAAAAGTTAAAACAACCGGTATTGCACTTGAAGATGGTAGCCTTGGCGAGCAAGTTAAAGTAAAAAACAAAAAAACCGGTAAAGTTTTAAATGCTCGCGTAGATGGTGTAGAGTCTGTACAAGTTAATATATAATTTAAATTTATACTAAAGTATCTTATGTATATGCCGATAACTTGGCATTAGTTGGGTAATATACAGGTTTATTATTATGGTCGGTCAAGTTAATAAAGGTAATCAACAAGCAAATGTGTTAACTAACACTAAGCAGCAAAAAGTTGATATACAAAGAGATAATGCAAATACGCAAGCTGCACAGTCTTCGGCGCCTAAAGCTGCCAGCGACTCTGTAAGCTTAACCCCGCAAGCTAAACAGCTAAAAACCCTGCAAGATAAAGCGCAGCAGTCTCCTGGTTTTGATACCGATAAAGTGGCAGAGCTTAAAAAAGCAATCACTGAGGGTAAATACCAAATAGACAGCGAAAAACTTGCAAAAAACCTAGCTGAATTTGAGTTTAACGTTTATGGCTGATCACAATAGTTTAATTACTATTAAACTAAATGAGCAACACAATTGCTTAGAATCACTTAATATTTTATTAAATGACGAGCTAACATCTATTGCCTCGCGCCGTGGTGAAGGTTTAAAAGAAATTGCCCAACAAAAAATGTCTTTTTTAACCACGCTAAGCAACCTCGATAAAGAGCTCAACAAGTTGATCGCCAATAACAATGAGCAAACAACCGAGATCACCGATTTAATTAAACTAATACGCAGCAAGCTTGAGCAATGCCAAAAGCAAAATGAAGTAAATGCCCACGCAGCGCATCAAGCACAATTAAGCGTTAAACAATTAAAAGATATTTTAATTGGTGCCCCCTCTTCTATGACCTACGACCAAGCCGGTAGTGTAATAAACACCGATAATAACTTGGTACGTAATTTAAAAGCTTAATTTAAAATAACGTCCTACATAATAAAAAAGCCTTAACTGTTGATCAGCTAAGGCTTTTTTTGTTTTTAGAGTTACTAACGTTTTTAGGGGGCTAGTAATAAGTTACTTTTTTAACTTCTCGGGGTTTAATTTCACCTATGTACAGGTCGTGCACGCGCTTCATATTTAGTTCAAGCTCAGTTATATAGGTGTCGTCTACCGCGTAGGCTTTTATAACTTGTGCGCCTTTAATAATGCCCTGCACTTTGCTTTGTAGGTAATCGTCTTGTGCTATTGAACCTGCAACTGTAGTACCTGCGGTAATTTGTTGCCCATACACTTGCTCTGCAAGCTCTCGATACGCTTCTAGCTTAGAAGCTTTAATAGCCATTAACTGCTTTTGCGACTTATTAACACCCGACTGCAGGCTAATAGGTGCATAACCCACGGCTTTTAATACCGGATAATTGTTTGGCTCTACATATTTGTATTCAACGTGCTTATCAAACATATTGCTACAACCGCTTAAGGTTATGCATCCTAACGTGATAAGTAATGGCATTACTCGCATAGTACCTAGCCCTAAAAAACAAATTAAATAATTATACGATACTTATGCAGGTTTAATGCCATTGACACTTAAGTGGTGTTTACTCACAAATAATATTGGTACGCTCCTTGCTGTGTAACTTATGCTAATAGCTAAAATTTAACTGGAGTAAATGTATGAATTCGTTTTTATCATCGGTATTTGCAGGATTAAGCGCAACTGCTTTATTAACGTTTTCGCCTTTTACTGCAGCGCAGTGGTATGAATCGACCGGCCATGCACAAGTTAAAAGTAGCGATGTAGGCGCAGCTAAATCTGCAGCAATTAAAGATGCCATTACACAAGCGTTAGTGTTCTCTGGTGCGCGGGTAAGCTCGGTACAAACCTTAGTAGACGGCGTGCTAATGCAAGATCAGCTTAAAATAAGCAGCCATGGCGAAATTCAAAAAATAGAACTTGTGAGCGAAGAACGTCATAATAATCAGCTAGCTATTACACTACGCTTAGATATTTTTGCGCAAACAGAGCAATGCCCACAAAGTAGTTTTAAAAAGTTTGTGGCCGTTACCCAAAGCCAGCTTAATCATCGTGAACAAGCCCGCATGGGTCAAATATTTGACATAGATAAAGCGGTTAGCAAAAATATTTATACCGCATTGCAAAAGTCAAAAATGAGCGCTGTACCTATTGCTTATTACAATAACGCTATAAAGGTCGATAAGTATTTTTCGCAGCAACACGACTACTCTAATGCGCAACTAGAAGATATTTCCTCGCGCAGTAACGCGCAGTACGTTTTATTAAGCCAAATAACCAACCTATCAACTAGCGACAAGCTCAATAGCGACTATGCCTTTTGGCAAGACGAAAGCTATCAACGTAGTTACCAAATAGAGTTTACCCTTTTTGATGGCACTACTTATGAACAGCTTTGGCAAAATAGCTATAAAAACCAAGCTATTTGGCCATTTGAAAAAACCGCTATTGTTGATGTTAACAGTAGTATGTTTTGGCAATCACCCTATGGGCAAAGCATAAACGATATAAACCAAACGCTAAGTTACGATTTACAATCAGCTATGGCCTGCTTGCCTACTCAAGGAAAAATTATGCACCTTGATCAGGGCAACATAGTGATTAACTTAGGTAAAGCACATGGTCTTAAAAAAGGTCAACTACTTAGCATAGCACACCACAATTACCTAACAGACGCTTTAGGCAATACTATGCCGCATAAAGTAATTACCCTTAATAGCATTCGTGTTGAGCAGTTGTATCAACAAAGTGCCATTGCGGTAAGCATTAATAATGCACCACTTCCGGGCGTGCAAATTAACGATATAGTCGAAATAGTTAGCCAAAACCTTTAATTCAACGATTTAGTTAATTTAGCCTTTAAATTAGGGTGAGCCGACAACCATTCACCCAATTGCTCAACCCCCGATAAATGCGGGTAATGCTTTCTACATGCAAATACTATATTGCGCTGCTGATTAGGATAAATAGCTAAATAATTAACCCCTACGCGCTCAGTACAAGCCAATTTAGGCACAAATGTAACCCCGTCATCCATAGCCACCAGCGCCAGTAATGTTTCTAAACTATTACCCTGATACTGGCTCGACACATTAACTCCTGCCGAAAAACAAAACTGTTGGGCTTGATCTTTAAAGCAATGGCCATCACTTAACATTAATAGGCTGCATCCTTGTAATTCGCGCAGCGCTACTTTTTTTTGCTGAGCTAATGAATTATCGTGTGATACAGCCACTAAAAAATCTTCTTTGTATAAATTAACGCTATGGTACTTTTTGAGCTCGGGTACATCAGCCAAAATTGCAAAGTCGAGCTCACCGTTATCTAGCGCTTCTAAAATTGTAGCGGTTTGCATTTCAATAAACGAAAAGCGACTATTAATAAACGCCTCTTTCATTGAAGTGAGTAATACCGGCAGTAAATAAGGCGCAATGGTTGGAATAATACCAATAGTTAACTTACCCTGTAGCGGCTCGCTTGACGTAGCAGCAAGCTCTTTAAGTATTTGTGTTTGTTCTAAAATAACATTAATTTGTGTTAATAAACGCTCGCCTTTAGCGGTTAATGTTACCTGCTTAGTAGAGCGGTCAAATAAAGTAACACCTAGCTCCTGTTCAAGTTTTTTTACTTGGCCACTTAAGGTAGGCTGGCTTACAAAGCACGCATCGGCCGCTTTACGAAAGTGCTTAAAGTGCGCTATGGCTTTTACATACTCTAAATCTTTTAAGTTCATATTCATTACCAGGCTGATAGCTTATACCTATCAGTTTAATACAAACAAACGATTGGAACTATATTTAAATCACCGCCATAATGGCTATCAACAAATCAAGAGGAACAAAAATTATGTTAAACAATATTGAAGGCAAAAAAATCCCAAGCGTTACATTTGCAACTCGTCAAAACGATGAATGGAAATCAGTAACAACAGACGACATTTTTAAAGGTAAAACGGTTGTTGTATTTTCACTACCGGGTGCATTTACACCAACGTGTTCGTCTACTCATTTACCACGTTACAACGAGCTAGCTGGCGTACTTAAGCAAAACGGCGTTGACGAAATTGTATGTTTATCGGTAAACGACACCTTTGTAATGAACGCATGGGCTGAGCATCAAGAAGCGCAAAACATTACTTTACTACCAGACGGTAACGGCGAATTTACTGACGGCATGGGCATGTTAGTAGATAAAAACGACCTAGGTTTTGGTAAGCGCAGCTGGAGATACTCTATGCTTGTAAAAGATGGCGTGATCGACAAAATGTTCATCGAACCAGATTTACCAGGCGACCCGTTTGAAGTATCTGACGCAGATACAATGCTTGACTACATCAACCCTAAGCAAGCTAAACCAGAGCCAGTAACTGTATTTACTAAACCTGGTTGTCCGTTCTGTTCAAAAGCTAAAGCGCTTCTTACAGAAAAAGGCTTTGCATTTGAAGAAATTGTTATGGGCTCAGGCGCATCACTAACAAGCCTTAAAGCAGTATCTGGCCGTGAAACCGTTCCACAAGTATTTATTGGCGGTAAGCACATTGGTGGCTCAGACGATTTAGAAAAATACTTTGCTTAATTAATAATTTTGCTCAATTAGGAAATATAAATAGGGGCACTGGTTGCCCCTATTTTATAAGGAAAAAATAATGAAAGAATTGCAAACCGACGTTGTTGTTATTGGTGCGGGTACTGCTGGTTTAAGTGCTTATCGTAATGCTAAACAATTTACAAATAACGTACTTATGATCGAATCAGGCCCTTACGGCACTACCTGCGCACGAGTTGGTTGCATGCCGAGTAAATTATTAATTGCAGCTGCTGAAGCTGCGCACTCAATCACAATGGCACCTGCATTTGGTGTACACAGCTCTGCACCACGTATTAATGGTAAAGAAGTGATGGCACGCGTTAAAAGTGAACGCGACCGCTTTGCCGGATTTGTAGTAGAAGCTGTAGATGAGCTTCCAAGCGATGACAAAATTCGTGGCTATGCTAAATTTTTAGACGCAAACCGCATACAAATAGATGATCACACCATAATTACTGCTAAACGCTTTGTTATAGCAACCGGCTCACGCCCTTCATACCCTGGCGTATTTAATAATTTTGGCGACAAATTAATTATAAACGACGACGTATTTGACTGGGACGACCTTCCAGAATCAGTAGCCGTATTTGGCCCAGGTGTTATAGGCCTTGAAATTGGCCAAGCACTGCACCGTTTAGGCGTTAAAGTAAAATTATTTGGTGTTGGTGGTGCAATTGGCCCCCTTACCGACCCAGTAGTAAAAGACTACGCAAACACCGTATTTGCCGAAGAATTTTTTGTTGATACCGACTCAAACGTATCCGACATGATGCAAGTAAACAACAAAGCGCAGCTTACTTACACCGACAAACAAGGTGCTAAACACACCGAGCAATTTGACTACGTACTTGCCGCAACGGGGCGCGTACCAAACACAGATAAACTCGGCTTAGAAAACACCGGTATTGAACTTGATGAGCGCGGCGTACCTGTTGCTAATGCTAAAACAATGCAATGTGGCGATTCAAATATATTTATCGCAGGCGACGCCAGTAATATGCTGCCACTATTACACGAAGCATCCGATCAAGGCCTAATAGCTGGCCAAAATGCTGGACGCTTCCCCGATGTACAACCAGGATTACGCAGAGCAAAAATTGCCGCCGTATTTAGCGACCCGCAAATAGCCATGGTTGGCGAAAGTTATAAAGAGATCACCACTCGCTTAGGCAGCTGCGACTGTTTTGAAATAGGCGAAGTAAGCTTTGAAAACCAAGGCCGCAGCCGCGTCATGCTTAAAAACAAAGGGCACATGCGTGTTTACGCAGAGCAAGGCACAGGGTTATTTTTAGGGGCAGAGTTTATCGGCCCACAAGCCGAGCATTTAGCTCACCTACTAGCATGGGCGGTACAAAACAAAATGACCGTACCACAAATGTTAGAAATGCCTTATTACCACCCAGTGATCGAAGAAGGGCTACGCACAGCGCTGCGCGACTTAAACGCCAAACTTAAATTTGGCCCAGATATTGTAAATTCATGTATGGAATGTGGCCCAGGGGCATAGGCTTAGGGCTTAGGGCTTAGGGCTTAGGGCTTACAAGGTCAAATAAAAATAATCAGCGAGTAAATTTATTTACTCGCTTTTTTATGCTCAACTTAAAGCGAGTGACAGCCAATCGATAATGCAAAACAGCGATATTAATTGATAACATACTTTTTCGTTGGGTTTCGCTTTGCTCAAGCCAACCTACGTAAAAATTAACCACCCATGTTACGTTTAACACGACTCGCCAGCGCGACAAAACCTGAATAAAGTTTTTTATATCACGACCTAGCTTTAACTTAGTGCTGTAATATTTATTCGACTAAAGTGATAAATTGAATTAGATGTTTAAAATACAGAAGTATTAATAATCTTTTTTTGAAAATGAATGCCTGAGTTAGCACAGCTACATATGTGCTAGATGAAGTTTGAACTTCAAAGCACCAACCCCATAACTCATTGATTTTACTGGTAGCCCCTGCAAGAATCGAACTTGCAACTGCCCCTTAGGAGGGGGCCGTTATATCCATTTAACTAAGAGGCCTAAACTGAGGCTAAAATTATAACGGCATTGTCTTTTTTGGATCAAGTGCAAACTGAGTTTAATTACTTGATAAGTAGATATCTTCTTTGTTTAAAACGTATATTGGTATAAATTTTCGGCTACTGGCAACGACTTGTTTATTATTTACGTTTATAACTCGGGTATTCACTGTAACGCCATTAGCGCGGTATATTAACGTACCACCGAGTACATGGCTTGCCATATGCTTTTTGCTAAGGTTTTTTATGTCTCGTGAAAAAACAAAGTCGCCACGACGATTAACGTTTATTGCATCACTCGTTTTAAAATCAACCACCCCATAACCAAACTTTTGTAGTTGATGAATGAGTGTTTCTGATATTTGGTTACCCAGCTGGTTGCTGTTATTTAAGGTGGCATCTAAATCAACTATGCTTGTTACCGCTATATTTATGCTCTCATCAAGCTCACTGCTAGACTCTAGGGTGTCGACTAAATCAAGCGCCATTTGCTCTACATAATTAACCAGGGTTTTATGATGTTTTAACGGCGTAAATTGTCGCGACGAGTCGTATTCGCTCTGCGTTTGTAGCCCTTGTGCATGCTCATAACGAGCATTCACATCAAAATGAGTGTCTGCATTATTAGTTTTAACCTGCTTATTATTACCCGCAGTAGAGCACCCTGCTAATCCTAGCAGGATAAATAATGCGGTAACGCTATTTAATTTGTAACCCATTATTGCCTCACTCATTTACTGGCTTGTTTAAGCATAATGCCATCGGTTCTGTAGCTACTATTAAGTGCATCAACCACTGACTGAGGAATAAAGCCTTGCGCTGTTCCTACTACGGCTTTACTAGCTAAGCCAATAATACGTGCATTTACAAGCACACCACCTTGATGGCTTACTAAAGTACCGGCTAAAACATAGTTAAAGTTTTGATCTTGGTTTAGCTCAAGGTAGTCGCGGCTAAATACAAAATCGCCGCTTGGAGTTACGCGCATATAATCGGTAGTTTTAAAGTCGATAACAGGTATGCCAAAGCTGTGTAGTTCATGCATGAAACTTTCGGCAATTTGATTTCCTAACAAACTTGCGTCGTTGTAATCATCATCTAAAAACACAAAACTTGAAACGGCCAGTGGTGTTTTTTCGTTCACATATTGTAGGTTTTCTACCATGCTTTGCATTATGCCACGCACATAATGATTAATGTTTTTACGTGATGGCGTGCTCGATTTTGAATAATTAGTATGTTGCCCTAACCCCGACTGATATACCTGATTGTCGGTCATTGGGGCTGCCACTGCACGCTCGCCATTAGCCAATTGTACTGAGTTGTTTTGATTTTTTTGTGTGGTGTCTGAGTTCATGCCTGTTAGCATTTGTGAGCACCCAAAGCCCAATGGCAAACATAATGTAAGTAATAGCTTTTTCATTTTGTGCTCCTAATTAGTATTCGCTGCGATATAAATTATTATCGCGTTGCTGAACTTTTTCACTGCCCCACATTACATTAATCGGGATTTCGGTACTGCCAGCTGATAAAACGTGTTTATTATTAATATTAACCAATCGGGCATTAACAATGTAAGCATGTTGCTGGCGCGTAACTGTGCCGGTAATAATTAAGTCAATATTCTGACGTTCGCGCAGTTTAGTTATATCTCTACTAAGCGCGCTGTCGGCGTTAGATGCTAAATTTATATTATTACTTAAACGGTACTCAACGGTGCTATATCCCAATTGAGTGAATTGTGTTAGCAGGCTTTCTTGAATTTGCTGGCTTAAACCTTCAGCTTGGCCGCTGGGAAGCTTTGAATCTAGTGCGTTTGCGTAATAAAAGCTGCTTACCCCAATGCGAGAGTTACCGCTTAAAGGCCCTTTAAAGTGACTAAGCTGATAAGTTAAGTTATTTACGTAGTCGTTAACCGTATAAGGTGCCATGGTTGCTATACGCGCAGGCGTGCTCACACTTGGCTCAGGCTGTGGTGTTAAGCTACATGCTGCTAAGTTTACTAATAATAACGGTAATAAAAGGCGCATAGTTGCCATCCTCAAAAAACATGACAATAACAAAGCAATTACTATGCCTATTTATAATTTTAATGGTTGTTCTGTATAATTACTAACAATACAACCCACTTGATGCTGCTTTAGTATATCGCAATCTGCCGTTGCATTTTTTTGAAGTTTATAAGCGCCAATTTTTAAGCGATAAAAAGTAACCCCTTTAACCTTTGCGGTTTCTACGTTGGCAATAAATGGGCTTGCTAATAGTTTTGTAGCCTTAGATTTCACTTCATTATAACTTTGGGTTAATCGTATCCAATCGGTAACAGATGCGACCTGCAGGGCAAACAATGGCTGTATTACTTTAGGTTGTACGGTTGCTTTGGCTTGCACATTAACAGCCTCTTCTGGCGCTGTCGTGTCTTGATTTAGGTTGCTCCCCTCTTGCTTTAGATTACTTTGTGTTGTCGACTCTCGTTGCGCTACTTCATTTAATTGGCTAATAAGTAACTTTAAATCGTGTTCAATAACAAGCAAACGTCTAACGCCTGCTTTGGCTTGTTGCCATTGTTGAGATGATGCTCTTAATTGCGCTAATTCTTCTGCCGAAATAGTAACCTCATTACTAACCTTATTTGTGGTAGTAACATTGTTTTGAGCTTCATTAACTTTACTACTGCATCCACAAAGTACAATTAGGCTAATACTTAACAATCTCATTAGCTGTTGTTTTATCATATTATTTGCCTTTTAAATTTTTACTTGGCTATTAAATTAGCATTGAACTTACAAACTGCATTGCTGGGTTTTAACTGCTGTATTAATTTTAGCTCGACTTATAGGTATGTGTTAGCACACAGGTAAATTGAGTTTCAACGTTATAACTAATCAGCTTTAAATACCTAAAACATACTTCGCTAAATTTTTTGGGTGTAATTGCCCACAAAACAAGCTACTTGCTGCTGTATTAAGGTTTTACAATCGCTTTGTGCTGCAGCTTTATTTTTATAAGAGCCTAGCTTTAATCGATACAAAGTAACTTTGTTAGCTACTACAGGCTCGATATTAACGACTGTTTCAGTATGTATTATGTTTGGGGCTTTTAACTTTAATTGCGCTAATGCGCTATGAAGTGCGGGCTCATTTTTAAAAGCACCGACTTGTATAGAAAATAATGCAGGGGGTTTATCTAACCGAGTATTTAAATTAAATATTGTTTCTTTAGGTTCGCTTAAGGGGGGTTCTGACTGCTCTATTTGTTGCATAAGAGTGGCTGTTAGCTGCGTTAATTTGTGTTCTAGCTGGCTTATTTTGTCAACATTAGTTTGAGCATTTTTCCACTGCTTTGCAGAGTCTTGTAGTAAAACTAAATCTGCTTTTTTAATAAGTATACTTTGCGGCGCATTTACTGCGCCTTGTTTTACAGGCGGTTCTGCGCTTTCATTTTGCTTAGTTGTATTGCATGCACTTATAACTAATGACAATCCTAGTATTAGTGTAATGCGCTTAAAGTTCCATTTTAAAAGCATTAGGGTTATTAACCTTTTTTGTTTATTTTTTTATAATTAATTTATAAAAAAGCAGCTTAGGTAAGCTGCATATTCTATTGATAAATAAAGCATAAGCAACTTTATATTTAAAGCTAGTTGGTATAATTACAGCTTTACCGGTTTATCTGTGTAGTTACTTACTATGCAGTCGAGTTTATAAAGTTTAAATACGTTGCAATCGGCTTGGGCATTTTTAAAGTTTTGATACACGCCTAACTTTAATCGATAGTAGGTTTTATTATTAACATTTGCTGTTTCAACATTGGTGCGAATTTTATCTCTAAATAACGGCGCAGCTTGCTCATTGAGTTCTTGCCATGCTTTAACTAAGTCTTTTTCGGAATCGAGCGACGCAACTTGCAATGCAAAAACGTGCTTTGGGGTGTTTAATTTTACCGTTGGCTTTGTATTATAAGCTGGTTTAATTGCTTGCTGAGCAGTGCTTGAGTAGCGTTGTTTGCGCGTGGGGCGATTATATTGGTTGTGATTTTTTTGATTAGACTGCGCAATTGCTTTGCTATTTATAATATCTATATGGTTTACCAAATAGGTAATATCTTTTTCTAGCTTTAAAAGTCGTTCAATCCCAGAGCGGGCTTGCTGCCATTGCATTGCAGCATCTTTTAATTGCGCCAGCTCTAATGCAGTAATAGATACATATTCAGGCGAGTCGTTTATTGGCCCTGCTAATAGCGTTTTGTTGGGCGCAGTTGCACAAGCAGTGCTAAACAAGAGTATAAGCAAACTCAATATTAAAGTATTATTTTTTTTATATTTAAACATGCATTCGCTGCCCTGAAAGTAGTGTAAGTACACTTACATTTCAGTTAAACATTCTTATAAGTAAGCGTTTAACTTTATTAATTGTGCTTGGATATATAACTGAGTTTATTTTATATCAATGATTACTGAGCAATTAATGTACTTTTTAGCTTAGCAGTCAATAAATTAAACTATAGTTAACACAAACATTACATTATAATTCACAGCGTGTCTGCAGTTATAATGTTTTTATCGCCAAATGCTACGATATTAACGACTATAAAACAAAAAAGACGCCATATAGGCGTCTTTTAGTTACTTTTATAAAAAGTAGGTATGTTAAATTAATGTTTTAATAAACGTTTTTAACTCGTCAGCAAATTCTTCACGACGCAGTGCAAACTCAATAGTTGCTTTAAGATAACCAATTTTACTACCACAATCGTGGCTACGCCCTTTAATTGCGTATGCATCAACAGTTTCGTGCTGCATTAGCATGGCAATAGCGTCTGTAAGCTGAATTTCGTTACCAGCTCCTTGCGGGGTTTTAGCGAGTAATGGCCAAATATTTTTACTTAATACATAGCGCCCGACTACTGCAAGGTTTGATGGTGCTTCGTTAACTGGTGGCTTTTCTACCATGTTATGAATTGGCGAACTTTCGCCTTGTTTTAGCTCAACACTGCCTAAGTCAACAACACCAAATTGATCAACTTCAGCCATTGGAACTGGCTCTACCATTATTTGGCTATGTTGAGTTTGCTCAAAGCGGCTGATCATTTCGGCCAAGTTATCTTTACTAAGATCGCTTTCCATATCATCAATTATTACATCGGGTAAAATAACCACAAATGGTTCGTTACCTATAATTGGCGCTGCACAGTTAATTGCATGCCCTAGGCCTTTGGCCTCGCCTTGGCGTACTTGAATAATGGTTACATCTTTAGGACAAATAGACTGTATTTCGGCAAGTAGCTGTCGTTTTACTCGTTTTTCTAGTGTGGCTTCAAGCTCAAAACTGGTGTCGAAGTGGTTTTCGATTGAGTTTTTACTTGAATGCGTTACCAGTACTATTTCTTTAATACCTGCGGCAACGGCTTCGTTAACTACGTACTGAATTAGTGGACGGTCAACAACCGGCAGCATTTCTTTTGGAATTGCTTTGGTGGCTGGTAACATGCGAGTTCCGAGGCCCGCTACGGGGATCACTGCTTTCATGGTGTTTTCCTTAATCTGTTTTGTTATACCGAAAATGGGTATTGAATAGCTTCGTGACACTCATAACCTGTCACTTCAAAGTCATCGCGTGTTACCCAGGTTTCTATATCGTTTAGTGATTTAATGTTTGGATTAATTTTTAACTGCGGCGATGCAAATGGCTCGCGTTTTAACTGCACATCGCGCATTAGCTCAAGCTGGTTTTCATAAATATGCGCGTTGGTAATTTTATGATACGCCTTACCCGCTTTATGCCCAGTAATTTGCGCCACTAATGCCAGTAATACAAAACACTGAATTTGATTAAAATTAAGCCCTAGCGGTACGTCGCAGCTACGCTGAATTGACGTTAAATAAAGTGTGTCACCTAATAATGAAAACGTGTGCGTGTGCATGCACGGGCGTAAACAGCCAAGCTCAAATTCGCCTGGGTTGTAAAAACTAATTATTTCACCGCGATCGTCTATACCATTTTTTAAGTTATTAATTACTTTTGCTAGTTGGTCTAGCGTTGAGCCATCTGGGCGCTGCCAAGCACGCCCTTGTACGCCATAAACACGCCCCATGTCGTCCTCACCTTTACGGTGCGGATTATTAAGCCAAGCGCTATTTTCGTTTGCGTTTGCATCCCAGGTTTTACAGCCTATTTCGCGAAACTGTGCCGCGCTATCGTAGCCACGCAAGTAACCGAGTAATTCGGCAATAGCTGCTTTGTAATAGCTTTTACGTGTGGTGATCATAGGAAACTGATTATTCGCCACATCGTACTCTAAATCGGCGTTGATCACGGTTAAACAGCGTGTGCCCGTACGTTTGTTTTCTACCCACTGGCCTTCATCAACAATACGCTGACATAATTGTAAATATTGTTTCATGGTATTTATTCTAACCCTTTACCGCTGTTTTTTGTGGTGCTTGCTTATAAGCCCAAATTAATAAGCCTAACCCGCCTACTATCATAGGCAGCGAGAGTATTTGCCCCATCGAGATAAAGTCGGCAAATAAACCCAGCTGTGCATCTGGTTGGCGAAAGTACTCAATACAAAATCTAAATGTGCCGTAACCTAGTAAAAATACACCCGCTACACTACCAGCAGGGCGAGGCTTTTTAATAAACCACTGTAAAATTAAAAATAATACTAAGCCTTCAAAAAATGCTTCGTATAGCTGCGATGGATGGCGTGCTAACGGCCCGCCGGTTGGAAATACCATAGCCCATGGTACATCGCTTACTCGACCCCAAAGCTCACCATTTATAAAGTTACCTATACGTCCAGCTAATAAACCTACCGGTACAAGCGGTGCAACAAAGTCGCCTACTTGCAGTATTGACTTTTTACGTGTCCAAGCAAAAATAACAACCGCGGTTATCACTCCTAAGGTGCCACCATGAAACGACATTCCACCTTGATCTATCCTGAACAAATATAGTGGGTTTTCTATAAAATAGCTAAATTGATAAAATAATACATAACCAATACGCCCACCAAGAATTACCCCTAGCATGCCGTAAAATAGGAAGTCGCCTACTTGGTCTTTAGTCCAACCTGAATTTGGTTTTGCCGCTTGGCGATTTGCAAACCACATTGCAAATGCAAAACCTATTAAATACATTAATCCGTACCAACGTACACTCAGTGGCCCGACAGAAAATATGATCGGATCGATTACAGGAAATTCCAGTGCCATAAAAATAAACCTTTAGCTAAAAACCATTTTAATTGCGATGATAACAAGTAACACCGCGAAAACTTTCTTTATTGTATTAACCGGTAAATAGTGGGTTGCTTTAGCGCCAATAGGCGCTATAAACCACGAGGTAATTACAATCCCAAATAATGCGGGTAAGTATACAAACCCTGCAAAACCGTGTTCTAAATCGGTAACCTGCCATCCGGCACTGATATAACCAATAGAGCCAAAAAAGGCGATAACAATTCCGCATGCTGCAGCGCAGCCTATGGCCTTTTTAATATCAACCGAAAAATAATGCAGTAAAGGCACTATTAGTGCGCCACCACCTATACCTATTAATCCAGATAGTGCCCCCATAATGGCGCATAAGCTGCCTAGAATAGGACCCGACGGTAAAGGTTTTTCTGACAAAGGTTTATTGCGAGCTGATAACACCATTCTTAAAGCAATAAATACCACGCTTACAGCAAATACTGTGCGTAATATTTGCTCGGGTATTAAGCTTGCAGCAAAGCCACTAATTAGCGCGCCAACAGCTACGCCCGACATAACCCAAGGTGCAATAACCCAAGGCACGTTATCATTTTTATGATGAGCCAGCGCTGAAGATGTAGAGGTAAACAAAATAGAAGCAAGCGATGTTGCAATGGCAATAACTAATACGTTTTCAACAGCCGTTACATTAAAAGCGAGTAATAAGGCACTTAATACGGGAACAATAATTAAGCCACCACCAATTCCGAGTAATCCGGCTAAAAATCCGACAACACAGCCTAGTAGCGCGCAACTTGCAACCAATAATCCTAGATCATACATAGTTATCCCATATACCTTTTATTATGCGCGTATCTTAATGGATTCTGATTACAGTTAACACGAGAATTTATTTTGGGGTGTAAAATAAGTTGCCTAACTCATGCTCTATCATAAAGCTGCGAGTTAAACGCAATACTTGCTTAGCCGACGATTGCGCTAAGCACTCTTTAAGTAATGCTTCCATTTCGCTGACATGTAAGCGCCTAAGCACCCATTTAACTTTATTTAATGATGATAAGTTCATACTTAAACGACGATACCCCATGGCAATAAGTAATATTGCGCCTTCAGGATCGCCGCCAAGCTCGCCGCATAAACTAAACGGTAGCTCGTATTGCTGGCACTCACGAGCCACATTATTTAATACTCTGAGCACTGCAGGGTGATACGGGTTAAACAGTTCTGCAACCCGCGCGTTTGATCTGTCTACAGCAAGCAGGTATTGCGTTAAATCGTTACTGCCCACTGAGCAAAAATCGACTTTTTTAGACCAGTCTGCCAGCATAAATACACTCGACGGTACTTCAAGCATAATACCTATATCGGGTCGTTCAATTGTTTGCTCTGGGTATTGCTCGTTCAGCTCAAAATACGCTTGCTCAAAAAGAGCTAATGATTCGTCTACTTCTTCTGTACCACTTATCATCGGCAGCATTATTTTTAAATTACCTAAGCCTATATTTGCTTTAAGCATGGCTTTGAGCTGATCTAAAAATAGCTCAGGGTGATCTAAACTAATGCGAATACCACGCCAACCTAAAAAGGGATTTTCTTCGGTAATATTAAAATAATCGAGAACTTTATCGCCACCAATATCTAACGTTCGCATTACTACCGGATTAGGGTAATAACTATTAAGTACTTCTCGGTACCAGGTTTCTTGCTCTGATTGCGATGGAAACTGCCCTTTTTGCATAAACCAGGCTTCGGTGCGGTACAAGCCAACGCCGTCACAAATATGGGCACTGTTTTGCTGCGTGTTTAACTCCAGCCCCGCATTGAGTAGTAAACTTATGTGTTCACCATCAAGGGTGACCGCTGTAAAGTTTTGCTCGGCTAAAAAACGATTATTAAGTAAGTTGTCTTGGTGCTGTAATTCTGTGTATTCATCAATTAGCATTTGCGATGGGGAAATATATAACCGCCCCGAAAACGCATCCAAAATCATTGGTTTACTATTTAATTGCAGTAATGGAATATCTTCGATGCCCCAAATAGCAGGCACGCCCATAGCACGGGTTAATATTGACGCATGACTGTTTGCCGAGCCATTTATACTCACCACACCCACTAAGCGATCGTTAGGCACCTCAGCCAGCATGGCTGGAGTAAGTGTATGCGCTATAAGTATGGTATTGGGTGGATAATCTTTTATTGCGAATTCGGTATTAACAAGGTGGTGCAACACTCGCAGGCCAATGTCTTTAACATCAACCGCGCGCTCTTTTATGTATGGGTCTTGCATGGCATTAAACTGAGCGATTAAACGCTCAATTACTATTTTTAAGGCGCTTTTTGCACACCAACCTTGTTGCAACTCCATCTCAACGTTATGACCTAAGCTTTTAGCATCGAGTAATTGCTGATAAACATCAAAAACAGCCAAAGCCTCATGGGGAATAGAATCACTTAGTGTCATTGATAGTGTATTAAATTCTTTTCGGGTTGCCGCTACGGCTTGGGTAAATAAGCGTCGTTGCTCATTTACATCGCTTTCTTTTTCAAGCTCAATTGATTTAAAGTTAACTTTAGGAATAACTACAAATGCATGGCCAATACTAATACCCGGAGCACTCGACACCCCTTTTAATACCGAGGTTTGATGAGAAGACTCATCTTGACGCAATACTTCTTTTATTTCAGCATGCGCTAATTGTGAGGCAAGTTGCGCCGACAAAGTAATTAAAAACGATTCTTCATCTTGGCTAAATACACGTGCCATTTTTTGTTGTACTACAATAACGCCCAGTACTTTTTTTTGATGCACCACAGGCACAGACAAAAATGCGTTATAGCCTTCTTCGTTTACTTCTGGGGAGAGCTTAAAGCGGGGATGAGATTTGGCAAAGGCAATATTAATTGCCTCCTCGCGCTGTGCCACCAGCCCTACTAGGCCTTCGGTAAAGCCAATTCTAAACTTACCCACCGCATCGGGGTTTAACCCTTCGGTGGCCATAAGTACAAAGTTATCTTGGCTGTAGTCAGCAAAATAAATAGAGCAGCACTGGGTTTGCATGGCTTCTTTAACCATTGTCACAAAGCACGCTAAAGCACTGTCTAAATTCGCTTGTTGCGAAACCGACTCTGCAATAGACCTAAGTGTTGCCAGCATGTCCTGCTCCTTTAATTTACTAAACTAACTACCTTTTATTTCGCCAATGATCTTTTTGCTGTTCGCGTTTATTAAAAGGCATAGCAAAAGGAGCAAACTCTTTCATTACACGCCGATAAACATCGCGTTTAAACGACACCACCTGCCTTACCGGATACCAATAACTTACCCAGCGCCAATCATCAAATTCAGGATGGTGGGTTTTAAGTAAATTTACGTCCTCATCTTTACAGCGTAGTTTTAGTAAAAACCATTTTTGTTTTTGCCCAATACATACCGGACTTGAGTCACGGCGTATTAATCGTTTGGGTAACTTATAGCGTAACCAATGTTTAGAACTTGCGACTATCTCTACATCTTCTGGTCGCAAGCCTACTTCTTCGTGTAATTCGCGGTACATGGTTTGTTCTGGCGTTTCACCATCGTCAACACCGCCTTGGGGAAATTGCCAAGAATGTTGACCATAACGTCTAGCCCAAAACACTTGTCCTTGGTTATTGCAAATTACAATTCCGACATTGGCACGAAAACCTTCGGCATCAATCACCTTAGTGCCTCATTTGTAAGTCGATTTTTAATGATTGTTCCACATTACCTGCTTTACGGCAAACAATATTGGAATATTTACTGTGGTTACTCACAGCTTGTGCATAACTTTTGTAAAACACGCTCATTTAGCAAACAAATCCACAATATAAGATCGCAAAACTGGATTTCTCCACAGATTCTGTGGATAAACATGTTTATATATGTGTACTCATTCAAACAACCTTAGTGTCACTTAATGAAAACTGAACAGTTTATTTTTAAATTTCATTATAATTCATGAGCTTATATTTATTTAACTGTTTATTAAAGTGTGCGAAATTGCACCAAACCCAAGGTGCACAAAAAACACTCAAAGGCAAAGATATCCACGGCTGGACTGATTTGCTATCATGGCGATGGTATTTATTCAACTTAAATAAACAGTATGCGACCTATAAAACCACATTCAATTAATGACTTAATGCAGCGTGTTAATAATATTGCTGGGCTTACCCTTGGCCAATTAGCCAATGAGTATAACTTTAAAACGCCTGACGATTTACTCCGTGAAAAAGGCTGGACGGGGCAATTAATTGAATATGTATTAGGCGCAACTGCAGGCTCAAAACCACTGCCCGATTTTGAAGATTTAGGCATAGAGCTAAAAACATTGCCAATTTCTTATAAAGGCAAGCCGCTAGAAACCACCTTTGTGTCGGTAACCCCACTCATTAACGTTACTGGCATGACCTGGCACGCAAGCAGCGTACGTAAAAAACTAAACCATGTACTTTGGTTGCCTATACTAAGTGAGCGCGACATAGCCCCGTTTGATAGAACCATAGGCAGCGGCTTTTTATGGCAACCCACACCTGAGCAAGACGCTTTATTGCAACGCGATTGGGAAGAACAAATGGAGCTTATTGCGCTAGGGCGTATTGATGAAATATCGGGGCATTTAGGTGACGCAATTCAAATTCGCCCTAAAGCCGCGCACAGTAAAATAGTAACCGATGCTATTGGCCCTAATGGTAAAATTATTAAAACCCTGCCCCGTGGCTTTTATTTAAAAACCAGCTTTACTGGCGAAATTTTAAAACAGCAGTTTCAACTTTAATTTGTACAAATAGAAGTAAATTAGGGCGGCATAAAATTAAACTTGAGGCGACAACTAACTTGAAAAACTCCGTTGTGAGTAAATCATTTAAAATTTTTGCACAAAGAGAAAAAATGAGAGTAAATGAGCAGTGACAAGACACATTATTTAGTCTTTTTAGCTTCTCTAAAGCGTAGCGCCTCATAACCTCTTTGTGCATATATTCACTTAAAGTCTTTTCACACTACTTTTAACATATTTAAACTAAAAAGAGAGATAGAAAACCCCACCTAAAAATCGTATTTAAACTGTTACTGACAGTTATCTCACTTCTGATTTTCTGGTTACTGTTTTACTTTTTTTACCTAGGCAAAAAAAATCCCCACCAAAGTGAGGATTTATAAGCTTAAACATCATATTCTAATTAAAGAATTACTGACCTTTAACTTCTTTTAAACCGTTGTACGGTGCTTTAGCGCCTAATTGCTCTTCAATACGAAGCAATTGGTTGTACTTAGCAACACGATCAGAGCGGCTTAATGAACCAGTTTTAATTTGACCTGCGGCTGTACCTACTGCTAAATCTGCAATGGTTGAATCTTCTGTTTCGCCTGAGCGATGAGAAATAACAACTGTAAAACCAGCATCTTTAGCCATTTTGATTGCAGCTAATGTCTCAGTTAAAGAACCAATTTGGTTAAACTTAATTAAGATTGAGTTAGCAATACCGTTGTCGATACCACGTTTTAAAATCTTAGTATTGGTTACAAACAAATCGTCACCCACTAATTGGATTTTATCACCCATTAGTTTAGTTTGGTGTGCAAAGCCATCCCAGTCAGACTCATCAAGGCCATCTTCGATAGACACGATTGGGTACTGCTGAGTTAAGTCTTGTAAGAAGAAGTTAAACTCTTCAGAAGTGAACTTTTTGCCTTCACCTTTAAGATTGTAAATATTTGCTTCTTTGTCGTAAAACTCAGAGGCAGCACAATCAAGCGCTAATGTAATGTCTTTACCTAGCTCGTAGCCTGCATTTGCAACAGCTACTTTAATTGCAGCTAGTGCCGCTTCGTTAGATGCAAGGTTTGGTGCAAAACCACCTTCGTCACCTACCGCTGTTGAGTGACCGTCTGCTTTTAGTACTTTAGCTAGGCTGTGAAATATTTCTGCGCCCATGCGTAGAGCTTCACGGAAGTTTTTAGCGCCAATTGGTTGGATCATAAACTCTTGAATATCTACAGAGTTATCTGCATGTTCGCCGCCGTTGATAATGTTCATCATTGGCAATGGCATAGAGTAAACACCCGGAGTACCGTTTAAGTCAGCGATATGTTCATAAAGCTCAACTTTTTTAGATTGTGCAGCAGCTTTAGCCGTTGCTAGCGATACTGCTAAGATTGCGTTAGCACCTAGTTTTTCTTTGTTTTCGGTACCATCTAAATCTAGCATTACTTGATCAACAGTGCTTTGCTCAAGTGCATTTTGGCCTGCTAAAGCGGTTGCGATTTCATTATTAATAAAACCTACAGCTTTTAATACGCCTTTACCTAAATAACGAGATTTATCACCATCGCGTAATTCTAATGCTTCGCGAGTCCCTGTAGATGCGCCAGACGGCGCCGCAGCACGGCCCCATGAACCATCAGCTAAATGTACATCAGCTTCAACAGTTGGGTTACCACGCGAATCCATAATTTCGCGACCAATTACTTTTACGATTACTGACATCTTGATTCCTCTATATTCCCAAAATGGTGAATTACTGCCAACTTAATTTAAACTAATTTGGTTGGCATTTAAAACAAATAAGCCGTGCAATATGCACGGCCTATTAATATTACGAAGACGCTTTTTGGTGGATGTGAGCCGCAGCTACAAACCCTTCAAATAGCGGGTGACCATCGCGTGGAGTTGAAGTGAATTCCGGGTGGAATTGCGCTGCAATAAACCAAGGGTGATCTTTGTTTTCAATAATTTCTACTAGTTTTTTATCTTCTGATAAACCAGTGAAGCTTAAACCTGCTTTTTCTAGCTGCTCTACAAAGTTATTATTAACTTCGTAGCGATGACGATGACGTTCTACTATTTCATCGCTACCGTATACTGCATGCACTTTAGAACCCGGTGTTAAATGACATTTTTGTGCGCCTAAACGCATAGTGCCACCTAAGTCTGATTTTTCATCACGCTGCTCTACTTTACCTTCAGCATCTAGCCATTCGGTAATTAAGCCAACTACAGGGCTTGCCGATTGTGCGTTAAATTCAGTTGAGTTTGCATCAACAAGGCCGGCTACGTTACGAGCGTATTCAATTAACGCCACTTGCATACCTAAACAAATACCTAAGTAAGGCACTTTGTTTTCACGCGCGTATTTAGCCGCTAATATTTTACCTTCAACGCCACGACCACCAAAACCACCAGGCACTAAAATAGCATCTAGATGAGCTAACGAATCAACGCCTTTGGTTTCTAAGTCTTGTGAGTCAATGTATTGAATATTTACCGTTAAACGATTTTTCAGACCGGCATGTTTTAATGCTTCGTTTACAGATTTATACGCATCTGGTAATTCAATGTATTTACCTACCATACCAATAGTTACTTCACCTGTAGGGTTAGACTCTTGATAAAGTACTTGTTCCCATTCAACAAGGTCAGCTTCAGGGACATCTAAATGAAAACGACGACATACAAAGTAATCTAAATCTTGCGACTTTAATAGCGCAGGAATTTTATAAATACTGTCTACATCTGGTAGTGATATAACCGCTTTTTCTTCTACGTTGGTAAACAATGCAATTTTTGCACGTTCGTTACTTGGCAGCTTACGATCTGAGCGACAAATAAGAATATCTGGTTGAATACCAATTGAACGTAGTTCTTTAACCGAGTGCTGCGTTGGCTTAGTTTTCACTTCGCCTGCAGGGCCTAAAAATGGTACTAGCGTTAAGTGAATAAATAACGCACGCTCACGGCCTATTTCTGTACCCATTTGACGAATTGCTTCTAAAAATGGTTGTGACTCTATGTCACCCACTGTACCGCCAATTTCAACAAGTGCTATATCATAACCTTCAGCGCCAGAATAAACACGTTGCTTAATATCGTTGGTAATATGTGGAATTACCTGAATTGTTGCTCCAAGGTACTCGCCACGTCGCTCACGATGTAATACATCTTTGTATACACGACCTTGTGTAAAATTATTGCGACTTGTCATTTTGGTGCGAATAAAGCGCTCATAGTGACCTAAGTCTAGATCGGTCTCTGCGCCGTCTTCTGTAACGTATACTTCACCATGTTGAATTGGGCTCATTGTGCCTGGATCAACGTTGATGTAAGGATCCAGCTTTAAGATAGTAACATTTAAGCCACGGGCCTCTAAAATAGCTGCCAATGATGCTGCTGCAATACCTTTACCCAACGAAGAAACAACCCCGCCGGTAACGAAGATAAATTTTGTACTCATGCGAACCCTAGAATATCAGGAATTAAAAGGAATATAATACCCAAACAAGTGATTTTGGAATATAAACAGGACGGGGAGAAATTGTACCAAAGCATAGCCAATCAATCCAGCTAAAATTAGAAATTGTAAGCACAAAAAACAGCCATAATTTTACTACAAACTATTTGACTTTTTTGATCTCATCCCATGCTGCATCCATCTCATCAAGCGTGGCAGACTCTAAACATTTACCTTGGGCATTTAAATAAGCTTGGACTTTTTCAAAGCGAGTTGAAAACTTGTCGCTGGCGCTGCGCAGTAATTGCTCTGGGTCGCGCTTTATATGGCGCGCAACGTTTACTGTAGCAAACAGTAAATCGCCCAGCTCTTCTGCACTATGATCTGAATACGGATTGTGAGCGAGTGCTTCTTTTACTTCGTCTACTTCTTCGCTCACTTTATCCAATGCACCATGGTAACTTGGCCAATCAAAACCAAGAGCTGCCACCCGCTGCTGAATTTTTTTAGCTTTGCTTAAGCTTGGCATATTAACGGGAATATCTTGCCACAGCGAAGATGTAGCGCTTGCAGTTTTAGCGCTGCGCTCTTGTGCCTTAATTGCTTGCCACTGCGCTGCAAGCTCATCATCGCTTAGCGCTGTTTGCTTGTCGAACACATGAGGATGGCGGCGCGTAAGTTTAGCGTTTAATTGTGTCACTATATCGTTAAAATCAAATAGTTTTTGCTCATTTGCAAGTTGAGCATAAAACACAATTTGAAAGAGTAAATCGCCAAGTTCATTTTTAAGCTCACCTAAATTGCCCGATTCAATGCAATCGGCCACTTCAAACGCTTCCTCAATAGTGTGCGGCACTATTGAGCTAAAAGTTTGCTTACGATCCCAGGGGCAACCAAGCTCAGGATCTCTTAGCGTTTTCATTATATTTAGTAGTTGCGCAAGCGCGGCGTTATCTGCCATATTTATTGCCCTCGCTTTGCACTGTGTACACCTTCAATTTGGTGTAACTTAGAAAGCACTCTATTAGTACCCGACAGATCGTGTACCTCTATTTGCATAGTAAATATAGCAATTTGATTATCATCAACGGTATTTACATTCATATTTAGCACATTCACTTTTTCGTTGGCTAACACTACACTTATGTCGCGAATTAAACCTGAGCGATCGCTGGCTTCTATTCTAATACTTAGCGCATAGGAGTTATGAATATCGTCTGACCAGCTTACAGAAATAACCCGCTCTGGGTGCTGAGTTTTTAAATTATCAAACGAGTCGCAATCATCACGATGTACACCAATACCGCGCCCTTGCGTTATATAGCCAATAATTTCATCCCCCGGAACCGGACGACAACATTTAGCAACATGACTCATTAAACTGCCTACGCCGTCAACCACAATACCGTTATTATCGCCGGTTACTTTTGTTGGGGTTTTAAAGCGTATTACCGGCTCTTCTTCGGGGCGATCGGTAACAAAGTTAAGCATTTGATTAAGGCGAATATCGCCTGCGCCAATGGCGACCATTAAATCGTCGAGCTCTTTAAAGTTAAAACGCTTAATAGCGGGTGCTAAGTCTCTATAATTTAAATCGAGCTTTTGCAGTTCGTTATCAAGTATTTCTTTACCGGCACTAAGATTTTTGTCGCGATCGAGCTGTTTAAACCAATGGTGTATTTTTGCTCTAGCACGCGATGATTTTATATAGCCTAATGACGGGTTTAACCAATCGCGGCTGGGGTTTGGCTGTTTTTGGGTAAGAATTTCTACCTGATCGCCGGTGCTTAACTGATGGGTAAATGGCACAATTTTGCCAAATACTTTAGCGCCAATACAACGATGCCCCACATTAGAGTGAATATAATAAGCAAAATCTAATGGTGTTGCTCCCAGTGGTAAATCAAAAATATCGCCGCGCGGGGTAAATACGTATACACGGTCTTCTACCACTTGGTTTTTAAGCTCTTGCGCTAGGTCGCTACCATCAACCACTTCTTCTTGCCATTGTAATAGTTTACGCAACCAGCTAATTTTTTGCTCATAACCTGAGCCTCGCCCTGGCAATGCGCCTTCTTTATACATCCAATGCGCAGCAACACCCAACTCGGCATCTTGGTGCATATCGCTGGTGCGAATTTGAATCTCTACCGTTTTGCCTTCGGGGCCAAATACCACGGTATGAATAGACTGATAGCCATTTTGCTTTGGCGTGGCTACGTAGTCGTCAAACTCTTTATGCAAATGACGCCAGTTAGTGTGCACTATGCCCAGTGCGCCGTAACAATCTTGCAGGCGCTGCACTACAATACGCATTGCGCGAATATCAAACAGTTGATCAAACTCGTAGTTTTTTTGCGCCATTTTTTTATAAATGCTGTAAATATGCTTTGGTCGCCCGTAAACCTCAGCTTCTATGCCCGCTTCGCTTAAGCGGTTTTTAACTTGCGCTACCATGTCTTCCATGTAGGCTTCACGCGCTAAGCGTTTGTCATCAAGCTGTTTGGCAATGTTTTTATAAATATTGGGGTGTAAATACCTAAACGATAAGTCTTCAAGCTCCCACTTTAATTGCCCTATACCTAAGCGGTTTGCCAGTGGTGCAAAAATGTCGGCGGTTTCTTTGGCGGCAATAACGCGCTCTTCTTCTGCGGCATTTTTTACATTGCGTAAATGACATACTTGCTCTGCTAACTTAATAACAACCGCGCGCACATCCTCTACCATAGCAAGTAACATACGGCGAATATTATCAACCTGTACCGTGCCTTTTCCTTGATGCGCCAAAGTGCTAATAGTCGCCATTTGTGCGACCCCGTTTAGCAATACCGCAATACTGCTACCTAGCTGCTCTTCAACAGTTTCAAGGGTGACTAAGTTATTTATAAAATACGGCGTTAAATAAGCAGTAGCTAATGAGTCTGCATCAAGATTAAGCTCGGCTAAAATTTCGACCATTTCAATGGCTGTGCTTTGTCGGGTGGTATTGTCGCACGCTAAACAAAGTGCCTGTGCTTTATTAAGCAGCTCTACTTTTTCTGCCGACAGAGCAAGTAACTTTAAGCGACTAGCAAAATCCCCGGTTTCATCCTGTTGATGTGATTGACGTGTAGCTACCATAATGCGCTTTACCTCCGTTGAAATAACGCCATAGTTTCAATATGTCCGGTGTGCGGAAACATATTCATTAGCCCAATTTTATGCAGTTCAAAGCCTGCTTGCGAAATAATAGCGCTGTCACGGGCTAAAGTAACAGGGTCGCATGAGACGTATAAAATAGTTTTAAACTGCTTTAAAGGAAGTTGTTCTAATACCGTTATTGCCCCAGTACGTGAGGGGTCTAACACCAGTACATCTAAATTTTTATTAAACCACGAAGCCGTTTCAATTTTATTTGTTAAATCAAAGCAATTAAATTGAGCATTAGTGATTGAGTTAGTGTGCGCATTTTGCGTTGCCATTGCAACCGCTGAAGCAACCCCTTCTACACCAATTACTGTTTTTGCTTGTTTTGCCAGCACTAGTGAAAAGTTACCAATACCACAAAATAAATCCAATACGTTTTCGTCGCCTTTTAGTGCCAGCCAATTTTGTGCTTGTTTAAGCATTGCTTGATTAACGCTAGCATTAACTTGGATAAAGTTATTTAAGCCAAATTCAAACTTTAACCCTAACTCTTCAAGTGCATAAAATGGCATGGCTAAATGTGAGTGTTCAATCACTTCACTTTCGCTTTGCCACACTAATTGCCATTGTTGCTCAGCGGCACTTTGTGCTACCAGTGCTTTTATATCCTCTGAAATAGGTTTTGTGTGGCGAATAATAACAAAGTTTTGCTCATCGCCTTGGCACAATTGCAAGTGAGATACACTGTGCAATGCCTTGTGTTGATTAATTAAGTTATCAAATACAGTAAATACATTTGCAAATACTTCACTTAGTACTGGGCACTCATTAATACTAATAATACTTTTAGAGCCACTTGCTCTATAGCCTACATGCATTTTTTTTGCTTTTTTATCAAACATTACCGCTAAACGAGCACTTCGTCGGTAATGAGTGGCTTTACTTAATAAGGGTGCTTGCCAGTTTAATTCATCAAGCTTGGCAAACTTTTCAAATAATTTGCTCACTGCTATTTGCTTTTCGACTACCTGTTGGCTGCTATCTAAATGCTGCAACTGACAACCACCACATTGATTATAATGCTCACAAAACGGCGCTACGCGATATTCACTCGCCTGTAATACTTTATGCGTTTGCGCTTCGCTATAACGCGCTTTGTCGGCGATAATGGTGGCTTTTACTTGCTCGTTTGGCAAAGCATTACTTACAAAGCACACTTTATTATTATGTTTAGCTATGCCGCGACCATGGTGATCCATGGCGGTGATATCGAGCACTAAAGACTGTTGTTTTAGCGGTTTTTTTGTTGCTTTAAATATTTGCGCCATTAGGCATTACCTTAAACATTTGATGAATCGACTCCAATTGCAGAATACCTCATTATCCGTATATACTCTGAGCATGCTAATAACAATAATAACGCTCCCAATATGACTAAATTAGGCTTACGCGATTCTGTTTTAACACTCACTCTGATCCCCACGGTGATCATTGGATTGTTACTCGGTGGTTATTTTACAATAAATCGTTACATTGAGCTTGATGAAATTTTATATCAACAAGGGACGACTATTTCAGAGCCCCTTGCTATTGCGCTTGAGCAGCCATTACTTGAAAAAAACAAACAACTACTAAATCGTGTCATTAGCTATACCCACAATAAGCACTCCCCGGTAGTAAAGGCGATTGCATTATTTGACGACAATAATAAGCTAATAATAACCAGTAACTATCATCGCTCGTTTGATGACTTGCTCAACAACGAGCAACTAAATAATCTTAATGCCACTCAAGTTCATAAAACAGATGATTTAATTACCTTTTTTACACCCATTATTAATCACACAAGTCCTGATACAAAATGGGATAAATCGATATTTCAAACCTCACTAGGAACTGTGGTATTACAGTTAAATAGAGATCAAGCGGTTATTGGCCAGCAAAGAGCCTTACTGGTCAGTGGTATTGTTATTATACTAGCCCTAGTACTGGCTGCTATTTTAGCACTTAAACTTAGTCATATGTTTATGACCCCTCTTAATAAATTAGTACTGGCAACCGATAGGCTCGTAGAAGGTAAAAGAGAAACTGGTTTAAACGAGTCCATGATTGGTGAGTTTGAGTTACTCCGCGAAGGGTTAAATACTATTTCTTATTCAATGGTGATGCAAAAAGATGAAATGCAAAAAAACATTGATCAAGCCACCAGTGATTACCGCGAAACATTAGAGCAGTACGAAACGCAAAATATTCAGCTCACTATGGCAAAAAAAGAAGCTCAAGATGCAAACCGAGTTAAATCTGACTTTTTGGCAAAAATGAGTCATGAGCTACGCACCCCTTTAAATGGCGTGATTGGTTTTACGCGTCAGCTGCATAAAACGCCATTAAATAAAAACCAAAAAGATTACTTAGATACCATTGAACTGTCGGCTAATAGTTTAATGACCATTATTAGCGATATATTAGACTTTTCAAAATTAGAAGCGGGCGCTATGGAACTTGAGTCTATTCAGTTTCAGTTGCGCGATACCGTTAACGAAGTAATGACGCTGTTAGCCCCAAGCGCCCATGATAAGCAGCTTGAGCTGTCTATTTATATTAGCCCGCAAGTGCCCGATCACCTAACCGGTGATCCTACGCGATTAAAACAAGTTTTAATTAATTTATTAAGTAACGCAATTAAGTTTACCGAAAAAGGCGCTATAAAAGTCGACATTAGCCATAGACTACTCGATGAAGAGCGCACCTCAATTTTAGTTTCAGTGGCCGATACAGGCGTAGGTATTCCTGTTGATAAGCAAGATGCATTATTTACCGCCTTTGGCCAAGCCGATTCAAGTATTACTCGTAAATTTGGTGGCACTGGCTTGGGGCTAATTATCACCAAGCATATTGTAGAGGCCATGAGTGGTAAAATTACACTTAACTCAGCCCCTGGTAATGGCACCTGCTTTACCTTTAATGGCGTATTTAGACTGCCTAATCATGTGTTTGCCAGTGACTTACCAACTAAATCTTTGCTCGGTAAGCATGTTTTATATTTAGAGCCACACGAGCACACCCATCATGCTGTTTTATCTTTGCTTAACGAATGGCAAATAAGTGTGACCGGCTGCTTTAGCGATGCAGAATTTTTAGCTGCAATCGACAATAAAGAGCAGCAATATGATATTTGTATCATTGGTGATATGGCCTCGGTTAACGATATGCAGCGTTTAAAGGCTCATGTAAAAGCGGTGCGTGAATCAACCGACTATTTATATTTAATGCTCAACACGGTATCGCATAGTATGCGTGAAGCCTTTATTGGCAGTGGCGCTGATGCCTGCTTAAGTAAACCACTTAACCATCGTAAATTGTGTGAACTACTTGCCGCGCCGTATCGATTAGATCATCCGGTGCACAACATTGAGCAAAATGAGCAAACACTCTTGCCGTTAAAAGTATTAGTAGTTGACGATAATGACGCTAACTTAAAATTAATTTATACCTTACTTAATGAGCAGGTTGAGCTAATAGACACTGCGCACAATGGCTCGCAAGCTTACAGTTTGAGTAAAAGCCACAAGTACGACGTAATATTTATGGACATACAAATGCCAATTATGGATGGTATTACTGCCTGTAAGTTAATTAAAGAATCATCATTAAACGAAGATACTCCAATAATTGCAGTGACCGCACATGCACTGCATAGCGAAAAAGAGCAGTTATTAAAAGACGGTTTTGAAGGCTATTTAACTAAACCGATTGATGAGGACATGCTCAATCAAATTATTTGCGATCACAGCCCGCAACTACCGGTTAGCCGCGATAAACTAAAAAACATGCCACAAAGCCCGCCCCCTTTTAAGAGTGTGCGCCTTGATTGGGGCATAGCACTGCAACATGCTGGCGGTAAAAGTGAGCTGGCATTAGAAATGCTCAATATGTTATTACTCAGCGTGCCCGAAACACTTAGCCTATTAGCACAAGCTATTGCCGATGAAGACTGCAAACAAGTACTGAGCATTATTCATAAGTTACATGGTGCGTGTTGCTACACTGGCGTACCTAAATTAAAGTCGCTGGCCGAAACAATCGAAACCGCGTTAAAAAGTAACTGCGTATTAGCCACTATTGAACCTGAGTTATTTGAACTACAAGACGAGCTAGAGAACTTACTACTTGATGCTAAAGATTAAAGGCTCGAAACTATAAAACGATAGATATTGCGCCATCAGTACAATAAACAGGAAGAGACTTTATGAGCAATAACAAAGTAATTGGTAGTATTGAATGGCGCGATCTTACTGTGGCTGATGCACAGCAAATCAGCGACTTTTATGCACACGTTGTTGGTTGGCAAAAAGAGCCTGTAGATATGGGCAGTTACAATGATTTTAATATGAATAACGCACAAGGGACAATAGCAGGCATTTGCCATGCTAAGGGCGATAACGCCGATTTACCAGCACAGTGGTTAATGTATGTTCGCGTAGAAAATGCTCAGCTTAGCGCACAAAAAACGCTGGAGTTAGGAGGCGAAATTATTAAAGGGCCGACTGAATATGGTGGCGAAAGCTATTTTATTATTCGCGATCCAAGTGGCGCTATTTTAGCAGTGTATTCTTAACTTTTAGTGGCTTTAATTGTACTCACCCAAGCTAGTTGCTAACTTGCATAACAGCCGGGCTCAAAATTAGAAGCTCCATGCACCTAATATAACTAAGTAGCAAGAAGCTTCAAGTAGCTTATTTAAAGCGAGGCTTTAGGCACGCGCTTCAAGCATTAAGCGTTTCATATCGCGTACGGCTTTATCTAGCCCATCAATGGCGGCACGAGCAATAATGGCGTGACCAATATTAAGCTCATAAATTTCTTCCATTGCGGCAATTGGTTTTACATTATGGTAATGCAAACCATGGCCCGCATTGACAATTAAGCCAATACTGGCTGCGTATTTAACGCCTTGGCGAATATGTTCAAGCTCTTTGCTTATTGCCTCATCGGTTGTAGCATCTGCGTAAGCACCGGTATGAATTTCAACATACGGAGCGCCTGCTGCTTTAGCTGCATCTAGCTGCGCTTTATCGGCATCAATAAATAACGAAACTTTAATACCTGCGTCGCTCAAGGTTTTTGTTGCTGCGGTAATTTTTTCAAGATTACCCGCCACATCAAGTCCGCCTTCGGTGGTTAGTTCTTCGCGTTTTTCTGGCACTAGGCATACGTACTCAGGTTTTACCTCAAGTGCAATATTGATCATTTCATCGGTTACGGCTGTTTCAAGGTTCATGCGTGTTTGTATGGTTTTAGCCATTACATACACGTCACGGTCTTGAATATGACGGCGATCTTCACGTAAATGAATAGTGATACCGTCGGCTCCTGCATGCTCAGCTACACTTGCTGCATGTGCTGGATCAGGGTAGCTAGTGCCACGTGCTTGGCGAAGTGTTGCAATATGATCAACGTTTACACCCAAAAGAATATCTTTCATTATTTTACCTGTAAAATTACGTTTATTGAGAGGCCGCAAATAACTCACGACTTTTTAATGGTTTATTACCAAGTAGTGGCTTTAATAAGTAGCGGCTTAATTGCTTTGCCATATATAGCACATCTGCTTGGCTAAAGTCATGATTAGCTATGGCATTAAGTTGCAAACCGCTAAATCCAGAGCGCGGATCGTCTTGTACTAAAAAGCCAACTTCTGCAAAATAGCTATACGTTCGCTTTTCATCTATGGGTTCACCGCTGGCGTCAAAACTAAAATCGACGCCATAACCTAATAGTTCTAATAGTTGAAATTCGTAAGAACGCAGTACTGCTTGTAAATTAGCACCGCTATTAAGGTTTTTTAAGTGCGTATTATAAAGCTGAAAAACCTGATCAATCGGTTCATTAATTGGCACAATTCGATTAGTTAATTCATTTAAATAAAAGCCGCAATAAAGCTCATCACCTTTTAAAAAAAGTGGCGTTCCGTGCAGTTCAAATTTGTTGATGTATTTTAAATCGTACTTGCCGTTGTAATGTACCAACAAGGCTTGGAAAGGTTGTAATTGCGCTTTATGTTTAGTGGCCTGGCGGCCACTAATACGGGCTAGCATTCTAAGTTGGCCAACGCCTTCTACTAGCATATCAAGCATTACTTGGGAGTCACTATAAGGACGCCGATGTAATAAATACGCTCTGTAGAAGTCGCTATCCATAATTTAAACTGCTAGCAGATTATTAGTCTTCACCATAACCTAGGCTTCTTAATGCGCGCTCGTCATCAGCCCAACCCGATTTAACTTTAACCCAAAGCTCTAAAAACACTTTATTATCGAGCATTTCTTCAAGATCTTTACGTGCTTCGCGACCAATGGTTTTTAGCTTTTCGCCTTTATTACCAATCACCATACGCTTTTGTGTTTCGCGCTCAACGAGTATTAAACCATTGATATGCCAAATACCGTTTTCTTGCCATTTAAACTGCTCTATTTCAACAGTAACAGAATACGGTAGCTCCTCGCCCATAAAACGCATTAGCTTTTCACGAATGGTTTCTGCTGCCATAAAGCGCATTGAACGGTCGGTTACGTAGTCTTCTGGAAAATAAAATTCACTTGGCTGAAGGCGTTTAGTTACTTCAGCTTTGATCAAGTCGATATTTTTACCTTGCTCAGCCGACACTGGCATAATACCAATAAAGTCAAACTTGTCGCCTAACCACTTCATATGAGGCAGCACTAGGTCGCGATCTTTTACTAAATCTATTTTATTGATCACCAATAATACCGGCTTACCACTTTGCGATACTTTATTAAGTACCATGTCGTCATCGGCATTCCAGTGGGTGCCTTCAACTACAAATATAATAAGCTCTACATCACCAATTGAACTTGATGCTGCGCGGTTCATTAAGCGGTTAATAGCACGTTTTTCTTCAACGTGTAGGCCAGGTGTATCAACGTAAACAGCTTGATGCTTACCTTCGGTATGAATACCCATAATACGGTGGCGTGTGGTTTGTGGCTTACGTGAGGTAATACTAACCTTTTGCTCAATAATTTTATTAAGTAAAGTAGATTTACCTACGTTAGGGCGCCCTACTATTGCGATCATGCCGCAAAACGTATCTATATCGCCATCGTGTGGTTGTATTAAGGTATCAAGGTTCATTTTTAAGTATCTTCAATGCTTTTTCAGCAGCTTTTTGTTCGGCTTTACGACGCGAGCTACCAACAGAAATAATGCTATCCATGCCATCAACAATACATTCAACCGTGAATGTTTGATTATGTGCCTGGCCTTTTGTATCAACAACTGTATAGCCCGGTAACGATAGTTTACGAGCTTGCAAATGCTCTTGCAGCAGGGTCTTAGGATCTTTTTGATTAAGCCCTGGTGAAATAGCATTTAAACGCTCTTCATACCAAGATAAAATTAATTCGCCACAGCGTTCAATATCCGAATCTAAAAACACAGCGCCAATAATCGCCTCTACGGCATCGGCAAGTGTTGACTCGCGACGAAAGCCGCCACTTTTTAGCTCGCCTGGACCTAAGCGTAAATAATCCCCTAAGCCAAACTCTAAGCCAAATTCAGCCAATGTTTGACCACGCACTAAGGTAGAGCGCATACGGCTTAAATCGCCTTCACGCGCTTTAGGAAACTTAGCATACAGCGCATTTGCAATCACAAAGCTTAAAATTGAATCGCCTAAAAATTCTAGTCGCTCGTTATGCTGACCTTTATGACTACGATGCGTCATTGCTTGCTCAAGCAAGCCTTGATCTGCAAATATGTAGTCTATTGTTTTGTATAGTTCTGTTACATTTTTTTTCATTGCTATTGAATATTACCTAGGCGTTCAAAACGAACACCAGTTGGAACCCATCCTGGTAAAATGTCATCTGGGCCATTATCAAATTCAAAACTCATCCATATAAAGACAGCTTTACCCACCAAGTTTTCTTTTGGCACAAAACCCCAAAAGCGACTATCTTGGCTGTTATCGCGATTATCACCCATCATAAAATAATGATCAGCAGGAACAACCCATTCATCGGTAGGTGTACCTGGTTGCTGATAATAACGCCCTTTACGTTCAGGCGCCTGAGGGTTAATTAAAATATCATGGTTTAACGTAGTTAAGTTTTCATTTAAACGCGCTAATGCCATTGAGCCTTGCTTAAATTCGTCATCATTAATTAATTTAAAATCAATTTTATTAAATTCATTACAAAGCAGCTCACCCTGCTGGGTTTCACCAGCTTTACAATTTGGTTGAATATATAAACGCTTATCACGATAAACAATTTTATCGCCAGGCAAGCCTATTGTGCGTTTAATAAAATCGACCTTTTCGTCTAGCGGGTATTTAAAAACAATAATATCACCACGCTCAGGCTCACCTACATCAACTAATTGGCTGCGCCATACAGGGTCTTTAATCCCGTACGAATACTTTTGCACTAAAATAAAATCTCCTACTAATAAAGTAGGCATCATTGAACCTGAAGGTATTTGAAACGGTTCAAACATAAACGATCTAAATATAGTGATAGCAGCAATCATCGGAAAAATCGACTTTGCTGTTTCAGTAAGCATAGGCTCTGGTGCGATTAATGCGGCAGTTTCTTCATCTAATTTACCACCAGCAGAAGCCTCTGCCATAGCCAAATGCGCATTTCGTTTCGGCGCAAACATTAAGTGGTCTATTAACCATATTAGACCTGAGCCTAAGGTTAATAGCACCAATAAAACTGAAAAATAGCCAGCCATTTATAATCCTTTGTTTTTATTTACCAACTTTTAAAATAGCTAAAAACGCTTCTTGAGGCACTTCAACGTTACCTACTTGCTTCATGCGTTTTTTACCATCTTTTTGCTTTTTAAGTAGCTTTTTCTTACGACTCACGTCACCGCCGTAACACTTAGCAATTACGTTTTTACGCATCTGTTTTATCGTAGTACGGGCAATAACATGTCCGCCAATAGCTGCTTGAATCGCAATATCAAACATTTGACGTGGAATTAGCTCTTTTAGTGCATCGGCTAATTGGCGACCACGTGATTGCGCACTATCGCGGTGAGCAATGATCGCCAGCGCGTCGACGCGCTCTGAGTTGATCAAAATATCAACACGTACCATATCTGATGTTTGGAAATGCTTAAAGTTGTAATCAAGCGATGCAAAGCCACGACTGGTTGATTTTAACTTATCAAAAAAGTCCATAACTACTTCTGCCATAGGCAGTTCGTAAGTTACCGCAACTTGCTTACCATGATATGACATTTTAGTTTGCATGCCACGCTTATCAACACACAAGGTAATAACACTGCCTAAGTATTCTTGCGGCACTAAAATATTGGCTTCTACAATCGGTTCACGAATTTCTAAAATATCGTTTACCGCAGGTAAATCAGATGGGTTATCAATTTGGAAAGTCCCGTCTTTTTTAGTCACTACTTCATAAATTACGGTTGGTGCTGTGGTAATTAAATCAATATCGTATTCACGTTCTAAACGCTCTTGAATAATTTCCATGTGTAGCATGCCTAAAAAGCCACAACGAAAACCAAAACCAAGTGCTGTTGAGTTCTCTGGTTCGAAAAATAACGACGCATCGTTTAAGCTTAATTTATTAAGCGCATCACGAAACGATTCATATTCATCAGAAGCAATTGGGAACATACCTGCATACACTTGTGGTTTTATTTTTTGAAAACCAGGTAAACGCAATGGTGCCGCATTTTTTTGATGAGTAATAGTATCGCCAACAGGTGCACCATGTATTTCTTTAATACCAGCAATTACAAAGCCTACTTCACCGGTTCTTAAAATACCTGTGTTAGTTTGCTTTGGTGTAAATACACCTACCTGATCGGCTGTGTGTACGTGATCGTTCGACATGATTTTAATTTTGTCGCCCGCGCGCAGTTCACCGTGCTTAATGCGCACTAATGATACAACACCTTGGTATGGGTCAAACCATGAGTCAATTATAAGTGCTTGAAGAGGAGCATCTTTATCGCCAACCGGTGGCGGTACATCTTTAACTATCATTTCAAGTACTTCGGCAATACCAACGCCAGTTTTAGCGCTACATTGCACTGCATCTAGGGCATCAATACCAATAATATCTTCGATTTCTTCAGCCACACGAAGCGGATCGGCTTGTGGTAAATCTATTTTATTAAGTACAGGAATAACTTCTAAGTTCATTTCAATGGCAGTGTAACAATTTGCCAGTGTTTGTGCTTCAACACCTTGACCAGCATCTACAACGAGTAACGCACCTTCACATGCTGCTAATGAGCGTGATACTTCATAAGTAAAATCAACATGCCCTGGGGTGTCGATAAAGTTAAGCTGGTAGATCTCGCCGTCATTGGCTTTATAATTCAAGGTTACACTTTGCGCTTTAATGGTAATACCACGTTCGCGCTCAATATCCATTGAATCCAAAACCTGTTTTTGCATTTCACGGTCGGTTAAACCACCACAAACTTGGATCAAACGATCTGAAAGGGTCGATTTACCATGGTCAATGTGGGCGATGATCGAAAAATTACGGATATGCTTCATAAAATGGATTCTAAACTCTATTTTAATGGACTAAGTAGATATACCTAAACAACTTGAAAATATTTGTTTTTATATTTTCAAGTTGCTGTGGCGTAAGCGGGCAATTTTACATTTAATTGGCATCAATCACCATCTATTTGAGTTAAAGGAAGGCTAATTGGATGAATTTTTATCACTTTGATATCATGCCTGAATGATTTAACCCACATTTTAGCCATTAAAAAGCCAATACCGCCACCCAAAGCAGCAGCTAAAATTTGCCATCCTTCGGTAACTAACAGTAATTCAGCGGCAACTAGCGCAAAGCCTAGGCTTAAAAATAGCGGCAACATATATACAGTAAAGGCGTGTTTAACAACGTGGCTGTCATCAAGCGACAAGGTGATTTTTTGTCCCACCACTACGGGCGTGTCAAATTTATAGGGAAAGGTTTTTTTAGCACTGCCAAATAACTTACTAAACACCTGCGATCCACAACGACCATTACAGCCTTCGCATGCTTGTTTTTGTTGTGCCTCTAAATGTGCAATGTGGCCACTAAGGGCCACAACTTTTAAGGTTTGTTCTATCATAACAACTCTTTATAAATCGTTTATAATGCGCGGGTCACCGACTCTGCAATTTTTTTGGCCGTTAAACTAGGAATATTACCCACCACCGAAACATCAAAATTACCGCCGTTGTGCACATAAACTGTGGTTGCCCCAGAGGTGAGTGAGCCACTTAAGCGCTTACCCGGCAAAGGTCTTTGTATAAATACCGACACTTCTACAAAGCCATCTGAAAATAAATAGTAGTCGGTTAATTCATTATTTAAATCTAATTTATGGCGGTCTGATTTTAATAATTCAAAGCCTGCTGGCAACCAGTCTATTTTCCACGTTTTTGCCGTATTACTGCCCAATGTTTCGAGTGAGTTATTTGGTAACGGGGTTGGAAAGTTGCGATTAAGTATTTCCAGCAACATACTAGCAGGCTGCTCTGTAACACTTATGTGGGTAAGTTGCAGTTGCTCTAAAGCTTCGCCTTGATGATTAACATAGGCTGCTTTTAGTAATAAAGACGATTCCATATCAAGCCAAATCCAGTAGTTATATTTGTCTTCATCTTTAGATTCTATACGTACTAACTGAGCTGCTCGTCCTGATATACGCCCTTTTCCACCAAGTACAAAGTCATAATGGCCACTTAAACGCTCAACGTTTTTAAACAGTACTTCAGGAATTGGCCCTGCAATTGAATCAGTTGTAAGTGAATAAGGCTCTGATTGCGGCTCAAAATAAGTAACTTGGTTGTCAACGCGTACCATTTCTAGGCCCGCGCCATTGAGTAAACTTAAGTGTTCTATCTCAATGTCATCTTGTTTTGCATGTAACCAACGGTAGGGTTCCATGGTTTTACCTTTAACAACCACAAACGAGGCGTCAAAGTTACGGGTATGAACGGCATTAGCCATTTTAAGCAGTAAATCTTTGGCAGGATTGGTGTCGCTGGCAAAGGTATTAAAGCTGATTGCCAGCGACAGAATAAAAGTAATTACTTTCATTTAATTAGTTGTTTTCCTCTGGTTTTTTTGCATCCGTTTGCGCAGCCTCTAATGAATGTGCAACACGAGCTTGGCGTTGATGCTCTAAAACAAGTGCGCCAATACGTTGCTGCTGCAATTCACGCAAACCATTTTCTGCGTTTTTAAGCGCGGGCTCCGATGAATAACTCACTGGTGATGCAGTACCTGTAAAAGGTGTTGTTTGCAGCAATGGAATTTCGCTTTGTTGCGCGCCATCGCCCTGTGGCAACATATTTACGCCTACAATAGCAAACATAGCAACACTTGCTGCAATCGCAAGTTGTGCCACTGGCTTGCGCCAATTAAATGCCACAACTTTATTGTCGTTTATAGTATCACTTTGCGGCGCAGATTGCGCTTTAGACTGACTGAAATCTGCATATACTGGTTCGCTTTCGAGTGCTAACGCAACACGCTTGCTAATATCAATATGAATATCGCTGTGATCTTTTTGAGCTCGCATTGCATCACCAATTAACGCATAACGGCCAAAGGTAGCAACGTCTTGCTCTGCAATTTTTGCATCTGCTAGTTGTTGCTCGCCGTCAAGTAATGCAGATAACGATTCGTCATCTAACCTGTTAACGTGTGCTTTTATCATACTAAGACTCGCCTATTAATGGGTTTAATTTGTTATCAATTGCTTCACGGGCACGAAATATACGCGAACGTACCGTCCCGACTGGGCAATCCATTACCACAGCTATTTCTTCATAGCTCATCCCTTCAATTTCTCTGAGGGTGATTGCGGTTTTAAGATCTTCAGGCAAACTATCAATCGTATTAAAAATAACAGCGCGTACTTCTTCGCTCAGCAGTAAATTTTCAGGAGATGCGTTAGAACGCATTGAGTCCGCGCAGTCATAAAACTCAGCATCTTGTGCGTCTATATCACTTGCTGGCGGTTTACGCCCCTGAGCTACTAAATAATTTTTAGCACAATTTACTGCAATACGGTACAACCAAGTATAAAAGGCACTATCGCCCCTAAAGTTAGGAAGCGCACGATAAGCTTTTATAAACGCTTCTTGTGCTACATCTGCAATATCACCCTGATTTGACACATAACGTGAGATCAAACCGGCAATTTTGTTTTGATACTTCTTTACTAATAGGTTGAAGGCGTTTTTATCTCCTTGCTGAACCCTTTTTACTAGCGCTAAATCTTGATCCTGCTCGCTCATTCGAGCCGGTACTCCTGTGTCTAATTTTTGCTTATCATTCATAGTGTCGCCATTGTTCACAGATACTCTGACTCTTACATGAATAAAAAGTTCTGCTTTATATTGTTTTTTTATTAAATAGTCGTAAATAACCGTAGTTAGAGCCAAAATTACTACTTGGTATGATGGCAAATATGATACAACTACCACTATTGAAAACAAACATTGCTCTATATGGGCATTGTAACCGCAAAGTACCTCTGACATGAACCAAAATAAACATCACATTGCAGATGTCGCTATTATCGGTAGCGGCGCAGCGGGCTTATCACTTGCCTTATCTTTAGCTAACTATTGTAACGTTACCGTAATCAGTAAGGGAGCACTCACTGAAGGTTCCACACTCTATGCCCAAGGTGGTATAGCCGCGGTATTTGATAAGAAACATGACAGTATAGAATCACATGTGCAAGACACGCTCGATGCGGGCGGTGGCTTATGCGACAAAGAAGCAGTGCACTATACCGCTAGTAATGCCCACGATTGTTTGCAATGGTTAATTAATCAAGGCGTACCGTTTGATATAGAGCTGGATAGCCATGGTAAAGAGCGTTTTCATTTAACGCGTGAAGGCGGCCACAGCCACCGACGCATTTTACACGCCGCCGACGCTACTGGTAAAGCCGTACAAACTACATTAATCAGCCAAGTTCAAGCCCACAAAAACATCACCCTGTTAGAGCATTACAACGCCATTGATTTAATTACAGATAAAAGCGGCAATAAAGCCAGCTCGCATATAAATGGCATGTATGTATGGAATAAAAACGCCAAAAAAGTAGAAACAATTGCGGCTAAATTTGTTGCTTTAGCGACAGGTGGTGCTAGTAAAGTGTATTTGTATACTTCAAACCCTGATGTTTCCAGTGGTGATGGTATTGCTATGGCATGGCGTGCGGGTTGTAGAGTGGCGAACATGGAATTTAACCAGTTTCATCCAACCAGTTTGTACCACCCTGAATTACAAAACTTTTTAATTACCGAGGCAATGCGTGGTGAAGGAGCTTATTTAAGACGCCCCGACGGCAGCCGATTTATGCACGAGTTTGATGAGCGTGAAGAGCTTGCTCCTCGCGATATTGTTGCTCGCGCTATCGACTTTGAAATGAAACGTTTGGGTGCCAATTGCGTATTTTTAGACATTAGTCACAAAGATAAAGATTTTATTATTGAGCACTTCCCCACTATATATGCAAAGTGTCTAAGTGTCGGGCTCGATATTACCAAAGATCCTATTCCTGTTGTACCTGCAGCGCATTATACCTGTGGTGGAGTAATGACTGACTTTAATGGTAAAACCGATTTAGATAACTTATATGCAGTAGGTGAAGTTGCTTATACCGGCTTACATGGTGCTAATCGTATGGCGAGTAACTCATTACTAGAGTGTATTGTGTTTGCCCATGCGGCTGCAAAAGACATTTTAAGCAAAATTGAACATGCACCAGAGCCCATTAATCTGCCGCACTGGGATGAAAGCCGCGTAGCTAATTCAGATGAAGAAATAGTGATTACTCACAACTGGCATGAACTAAGGTTGTTTATGTGGGACTACGTGGGTATTGTGCGCTCAACCAAACGCTTAGAGCGTGCACTACATAGAGTTGAGTTGTTACAGCAGGAAATACATGACTATTACGCTAACTTTAGAGTTAGTAATAACTTGTTAGAGCTGCGTAATTTGGTACAAGTTGCCGAACTAATTATTCGCAGTGCACTTGAGCGTAAAGAAAGCCGTGGCCTGCACTACACTATTGACTATCCAGAGCAAAACGCTAATCCAACACCTACTATTTTAACTCCACAGCGTTAATTGCATTAAGTGTGGCGCGTTTTAGGCGCGCATAGCTTTGTACATCAACACTATTGGCTGTAATAATCAGCCAATAGTTGTTATTAAAACCCTTAATATAAAGCCAAACACTGTTGCCAATTAAGCGGCTTTTAGCACTTATTTCGCCTTGAATTAACCGTGTGCTATTTTCAAACCTAAACTGCTTTGGGGCTAAAATAATAACGCCTTCAAGTGGCTGTACTGCCTGCATTTTTAGCCATACAAGTATGGCCGCTACAAAGTTAACAACTATGCAAAAAATGATTGCCTCGAGTGAACTTAAAAATAAGCACAGCAATAATGTTAAAACACAAAAAAAGACCACAATAGGTTTATGGTCTGTTTTGTTTGCTGTAACTGTAAACCTATACACGAACTCGGTCTAAAATAAGTTGCACCATGCTGTTGAGCTGCTCATCTTTACATTCTTTATGGCCCATAAACCAAGCAAATAAGTCAGGATCTTCTTCGGTAAGTAAACGCTGAAAAATAGCTTGCTGTTCAACGCTAAGTGAATCAAAAGCATCCTCTACAAAGGGCATAAACAATACATCTAGCTCTAGCATGCCACGGCGACAAGCCCAACGGATACGTGCTTTACTATGAATTTCAGTCATTTTAAACCTCATATTTAATTGACCTGAGTTTAACAAATACCAATTAATTTAGCAGCTCTTAATCACTTATTAAAATAATAAAAACCCGTACAGAGTTAGCTGCTGTACCCAAGGTTGTATCTACGTTATTATGTTACCTCATTAAATAGTCAAAGAAGGTGTTTATGTCGATTGTTCATGCATGTGCTTTATCTCATCAGCTTATTAGCTTCTCTGGCGCAGATAAATTATCTTATCTTCACGGACAAATCACTCAGGATATCAACAAGCTAACCAACAACAATTATCTTTGGGCCGGGCACTGTAGCGCCAAAGGTAAGTTATGGGGCGTGTTTAAATTATTTTCTCATCAAGATCATTACTATTTAATTGGCTCTAAGGCTGAAGTGGAGTGCTCTTTAGCCGAGTTAAAAAAGTATGCGGTATTTGCTAAAGTAGACATTAACGTAGCACCACAGCGATTAATTGGCTTAATTAGCGACGACTTTACTGAGTTACTCACACAACTTAATATCGAATTTGCGGCGCAAGACACTGCATGCGATTTTAGCCATGGTAAAGCTCTTAAGCTTACCGGCAATCGACTTTTACTAATGGTAGATGAGCAATTTAACTTGCCTGATAACGTAGTAACGCTTGAAAACGATATGCTATGGCAACAAGCTGCTATTTTAGCCGGCGAGCCACAGCTTAATGAGCAAGCGATTGGTGAATACGTGCCGCAAATGGTTAACTTGCAAGCAATAGGTGGCATTAGCTTTAAAAAAGGCTGTTACGCAGGGCAAGAAACCGTAGCGCGAATGAAATACTTAGGTAAAAATAAGCGTGCTATGTATATCGTTTCAGGGCAAAGCGATGGGTTACTTACTGAGTTGGATCTAGAAAGACAACTAGGCGAAAACTGGCGCCGCGCTGGTAAACTTATCAGCCAGAGCTTTAATGAACAAAGTAAAACACTTACTGGCCTTGTAGTGTTGCCAAACGATACTGATGTTACTCAGGTACTTCGTGCAAAACACACTCCTTCGGTAGAGCTAAACATTCTTCCTCTACCCTACTCTCTTGAAGATGAATAAATAGGACTGACTATGATCGTTGCAGCAAACAAAGTGGTAAAAATGCATTATTCGGTATTAGATAATGACGGCAATACCATTGATAACTCGTTCGATGGCGAACCACTAATTTTTATTATTGGCACCGGCTATCTAATTTCAGGCCTAGAAAATGCTCTGCAAGGCAAACAAGCTGGCGACACGTTAAGCGTAAAAGTTGAACCTGATGAAGGTTACGGCGAACGTAGTGACAACTTAATGCAAGCTGTGCCTAAAGAAATGTTTGAAGGCATGGAAATTGAAGTGGGTATGCAGTTTCGTGCATCAACCGATGATGGCGATCAATCAGTCATGATCATCGACATTCAAGACGAAGAAGTTATTGTAGATGGTAATAACCCACTGGCTGGTATTACGCTTAACTTTAATGTAGAAATTTTAGAAGTACGCGATGCAACCGAAGAAGAACTAAGCCATGGTCATGTACATGGTGAAGGCGGTTGTGGTCACGACCACTAAAATGCCCTAAGCAAATAAAAAAGCGCCTAAGGCGCTTTTTTTGTTACTAAACTCAATTTAATTACATTTAAACCGCAGCAGGTTTAGCATCATCGGAAGCTGCTTTAAGTGTTTCTGCAGGTGCTATTTTACCTTCAAGCGCTGTGAGTAAGCCTTGCTGATCATTAGTACCCACTCTGTATAAAGTGCCATCCTTAAGGGTAAGTTGAATAGCACTAAAACCAGACACTGTATATATCCAGCCATCGTGGGTAATACGAATACCAATCCCATGACGATACGAGTTTTGCACCGCTTTAGCTTCTGCAATATCTGCAAGTGCAATACTTTGCCCAGCAACACCAGGACCAAATGCCCAACTAATATGAGTGTCATTTACTTTTACGGTTAAGCCATGAAACAAAAAACCCACCAGCACTAAAATACCGGCAAACACCATAAGTGGGCCATCAGCCCCAATTAAATTCCAGGCAAGGGCTACAAAGCCACCAATCCAGGCTAATACAAAAAATATAAATAGCGCATACTGCTTATGCTGATACATAACACTCTCAAAATTAAATAACGATACGATTAAAAATAAAACAACTTAAAAGCTATAAACTAATGTTGCGCTGAGCTCTGAGTCAAACTTGAGCTTATTTTCTTCAGGTTTGGAATTATAACGATACATATAAGCAAACTTAAGTGATACCCCACCAATTACTTGGCTGATCAAGGCTGTTTCTGATTTTAATCGTGAATTAAGCCCCGACAAAGACTGCTCTATACTTACATCTTGGTTAAAGCGCGTTCGCTCAGAAACCAACCGCTCCCATTGCATAGCAAAGCGCACTAAATAACCTACTTTGTTTTTATCATCTTCGCTAACATCAGACTGCTCCTCAGCCACAGAGCGATACAAACCAGGTCCTATATCAATATCAACTTTATTTTTAACGCCTTGGTAAACGCGCGCACCATAACCTGTTGCTACAGTACTTTTAAACGCTAGACCGCTAAATTTATCTTCTTCGTAATCGCCATAAATAAAAAATGAGGAATTCTTAACGCCTACTTTGTAGTTACCTTGCGCTGATATAAACACCCGGTTAGCGGTCACATCAGACTTTCCGGTGTCATCGTTATGATCGCGTTTGTATAAGGAATCTATTTTAAATTGATTACGCCAGCTTTCAAAATCTTGATAAAGGTTACCTTTGAGTTTAAAACTGGTCGAATTAGTATTGCCTTTACTTAATATAAAACCAAATTCGGTGTCGCCGTAAAGCATTTCGCCTTTATGTAAATCATGAATTTCTTCATCCGAGAGTTGTCCGTATTCATGAAAATCTTCAAAAGGATCGACAGCCCAACTTGGGCGGCAAACCATTAAAAAAATTAAGAATAAAAACTTACGCAAAACACTCTCTCTTGTAGGTGATCATAAAACAACTTTAACTAAAACTGAGTTACTCAGTCTCTTTCCATAAAATGTGACAAAAAGGCGCGTCTTTATCACGGCTAATTAAAATTTTAGCGAATAATACATCGTCATTTTCAAATTCTAAGCCTACTAACACCTGCAAAAAATGATCAGCTTCAACTTCTAGAGCAACAAAATCCTGCCATTGCTCATCGGGCTCGCCCTCTTCAATAAAACCAAGTTCTTCTCTGTATTGATTAAAAGTTTCAACGTCTTGCTCATTCAGGTTGCTTGGTGCCAACTCTAAAAAAATATCGTACGCTTGATGAGTTGCTTCTTCTTCTGTGTATAAACGCGGGCCTGACATGAGTAGTTAACCTTTGAGCTTTTAAAGTATGATCATAATACCAAAAGTTATCGTTGTTTTGAGAAAAAAACGCTGAAAAAACTGACTTTCTTCAGTCTCTTAATTGTTATAAGTAAAATCAATCAATTGAGACCTGCCGCTGAGTAATAAATTCATTTTATTTTAGGGTCTGTTGACCTTTGCGGATTAAATTTGTTCAAACTAGGGGCGATTTAATCACGGCGCGAGGTTTGTAACCTAGTGGGCTAAGTAAAAACCGAGCAAAGCTTCCGCGTCCTGCTCACGCCCCTTACCTACATCCATGTAGGCAACAAAGAGTCAATCGCCCCTAGGCAGAACCCTTCGGGCAGCGCATGTTTGGCATTGATGCTACGTTATCGCCTATTTATGGGGAATAACCACACCACATAGGCTCTGCCTTGCCTAAATACCAAACACACTGCTGCAAATTTAACCTTGAAAGATAAACAGACCCTAATCAACCACGCTCACTTTACTTAACTTAAATAACATCATAAGCTCAGGCAACAGGTCAGAGGAGTGCAAAATGATAAAGTTAGAAAAACAACAAGGCATTGCAATTGTCACACTAAGCAGAGCTCAAAAACAAAATGCTTTAAGCTTTGCTATGTTTGTTGAGCTTAATAAAATAATAAAAAAGCTTAAAAAAGATCGCAGCATCCGCGCCGTAGTTTTAAAAGGCGATGGCGATCACTTTTGCGCGGGGTTAGATATAGCCGCAGTTATGGCGTCGCCGCTTAATATTATTAAATTATTATTTAAATGGTTACCTGGCAATAAAAATTTAGCCCAGCGGGTAGTATTGGGTTGGCAATCGCTTAGCGTGCCGGTTATTGCCCAAATTAATGGCAACTGCCTTGGCGGTGGATTGCAAATTGCACTCGGCGCTGACTATAGAATAGTGCACCACGATGCCCAATTTGCCATTATGGAAGCGCGTTGGGGGTTATGCCCAGATATGGGGGCTAATGTTGTAATGAGCGGTTTAGTAAAACGCGACCAAGCACTATGGCTTGCCAGCCATGCTGATCCAATAAGTGCGCTACAAGCAAAAGAGCTTGGCTTGGTCACTCAAGTAACTGATGACACCGAGGCTGCCACACAAAAAATGTTGGAAATACTATTAGCCCGCTCGCCCGACACTCTGGCGGCAATTAAGCGCGTTACCCAGCAAAGCTATAAAACTCAGCAACGCAACATACTCGCCAAAGAAACCTTTAGCCAAATTAGATTATTACTTAGCCCAAATACCAAAAAGGCAATTGCTAAAGCAAAGGGTAAAACCGATATTCATTATGCCAACCCTAAACGCTGGTAAGATGATGCATGCATAAATAACAGGGATTTGTTAAAGTTAAATTCCTGACTTTCCAATGAGTTCTCTAATGAAATATGTGTTAAGTAGCGCAATTATTTTACTCTGCTTAGCGGCGGCTAAATTCATTATGCACAGTATTGGCGGCAGTTTTCCTGCGCCTTTACTAGCAATGGTTATTTTATTGCTGCTACTGTTAACTGGCATAGTAAAAGAGCATCAATTAAAGCCCTGCGCTTCACCTATTTTAAATATTATGCCCATCTTTTTTATTCCTGCGGGGGTTGGCTTTATTGAGCACCTTGGCTTAATAAAGTCGCATTGGCCTTTTTTAGTTGCCATTGTATTGCTAGTCCCTATTAGTACCTTATTGTTAGTGAGTAGTGTTATTGCCTACTTTAAAGGACGCGTAAATAATGACTGAGCAACTAAAATCGCTAACAACACAACTAACTCCAGATTTATGGTGGCTTAGCGTACCGTTTATTATTGCGCTGTTTTTATTATTAAGGCTACTTAACCAGCGGGTTAAGCATGTTATTTTAAAATCACTTACTAACCCTGTATTTTTAAGTATAGCTATTATTGCTTTACTCTTGGTTAATTTAAACTTGCCTTACACTAAATTTGCTAGCCACAGCCAATTACTAAGTTGGCTGTTAGAGCCCGCTATTGTGGCACTAGCATTACCTTTATATCAGCAGTTTGTTCATGTACGTAAAAACTTACTCTTAATTGTAACCACTTGTAGTTTAGGGATTATTAACGCCACTGTAGTGGCTTTTTTACTCAGCATGATATTTGCTGTACCCACACAACTTAGCGCCTCAGTTGCAGCATTGAGTGTAACAACTCCTATAACGCTAATTGTAACCGAGTCATTAGGCGGTATTGACTCACTCGCTGCTGCCTTGGTTATTTTTATTGGTTTATTGGGTGCTTTATTTGGCTTTGTACTTTTTAAACTAATTAAAATTTATAACCATGAAGCGCAAGGCGTTGCCATGGGTACTGCCTGTCACGCTATTGGCACCGCAGCAGCATTGGTTGAGCATCCTAAAATAGGTGCATTTTCATCGGTTGCCATGGCATTAAGTGCGCTTTTAACGGCTGTAATAGTACCGTTTTTATATCCAATCTTAGTCAACACTTTGCTATAGTTAGCAAAAATATTTAACAGCCATCTTAAGAGCATATATGATCAGCCCAGAAATAGAACAGTTTGAAAAATACTACGCCATGCTTACCGAGTATTTAGTTACCTATAGCATGCAAATTGTAGGTGCTATTTTCATACTCTTAATTGGCTTATGGGTTGCGCAAAAGCTTGCCAACGTAGTGGCTAATTTAATGGCTCGCCATAATATTGACGTCACGTTAACTAACTTTGTGAGTAACCTAGTTAAAGTGTTGCTCATAATAATTGTCATTATTATTGCGCTGGGCAAAATAGGCATTAGTGTTACCCCTTTTGTGGCCGCTATTGGTGCTGCGTCGCTTGGTGCGGGTTTGGCAATGCAAGGTATGTTGTCTAATTATGGTGCTGGCCTTGCTATTATTGCCACTCGTCCTTTTGTGGTTGGCGACACTATAGAGGTTAAAAATGTCAGCGGGCAAGTTAAAATAATAGAGCTGGGGCATACAGTACTTATTGACGAAGAAAAGGTAGAAATAACTATACCCAATAAGCATATCCTCGGTGAAATACTCCATAACTCGTTTAAGTTTTCATTGGTAAAAGGCGAAATTACCATTGCTTACAGCGCGTGCTCAAATACCGCAGTTCAACTAATTGAAGATGTTGTGAATGGCCATGAGCTTGTGGCTAAAGTGCCCAATGCACAAATTGGTATAGAACGCTTTGCCGACAATGGCGTAACTATTAGCTACCGCTACTGGGTACCAACCACTAAAATAATCGAAACCAAGTTGGCTATTAATGGTGGGGTTTATAGCGCTATGAATAAAGCGAATATTGAAATACCTTTACCGCAGCGCATTGTTAGTATTATTAAAGGTGATTAATTTATAAACCTAAACCGTTTAAAGCGGTTTAGGTTGATCTATACTGGGGTTTAATTCAAGTTTAGGCGCACTCATACCTTTTAGTAATCGGCCAAAAATATCAGCCCCAGTAATAATGCGTTTTTCATCGCCCCATACCAGTACTACATCGTGCTCAATTGCCCCATCGAATGACTTGTCTAATGAATGACTGGCGCGAATTTTTAAAATAACGTCACTTAAGCGCATACTTTCATCGATCACTATTATTGGTCTGTGGCAAAAGTGGTACGGATCAAATGTGTCTGGCTCAAACAAAGCTGCGCGTAAAAAGCCATCCGCATCAACCACTAACAAAGGATCACCGGCCTGATTAGTAATAATTACCCAGTTGTAACCAGACTTGTGCAGTTTGCGTAAAAATTCATTATCGGCACTGAGTGTTAGTTCAGGAAATATTGGTAAATCAAGCTTGGTTGGTAACGCTATGATTGAGTCGGGATCTATCACTTCGCCTTCTTGAGTAACACTAATTTCATCTAAACTAAAAAAGTTAAGTGCACCAATACCTTCTACGTGCTGTACATCGGCTTCTTCAGCTTCTATGTGCTTACGAATAATGCCTCTGAGCTCACTCTCTGCAAAGTAGGTAATACCTTCTTTGCCTAACCAAGCATCGAGTATTAGCCCTGTAGGCTTAGCAACGACATAAAACAGTAATTGATAAAACTTAATTAACGGCGACAACATGCTGGCCATTTTTAACGCATTACGTGAAAAATACGCCTGTGGTGTAATTTCGCCAATAATAGTAATAGCAATAGTTGAGAATAAAAAAGAACTTGCACCCATTAATACCGAGTCAGAAAGTAAGGTCAGCAGTACGTTAATACCTACGTTTCCCCACAAAATAGTCGAGAGTAAAAAGTTTGAATCGTTACGCAGTGCCATTACTTTTATCGCAGCGGCGTTACCTTTACTGCTTTCCATTTCGAGTTGTAATCTACTTAGCGAAAAAAACGCCAAGTTTAAACCCGAAAATATTGCTGACTGCGAAATACACAGTGCAATAGCACACCAAATCATGACATCAAAAGTCATTGTTTTTCCTATTTATTTACGCGTTCCTTGCGATACAAGGCACTATAACAGTAGCAAACTACCTAAACCTAAAAAGGTAACAAAACCAACTATATCGGTTACTGTAGTTAAAATAACTGAGCCCGAAAGCGCAGGATCTATTTTCATTTTATCTAAAATAGAAGGGATCACTACACCGGCTAACGATGCTGCAACTAAGTTAAGCAAAATAGCCACGGTAATAGTAATACTTAGCATAACGTCGTTAAACCACAAAAAGGTCAATGCGCCAATAACAAAAGCCCATACAAAACCATTTACCGCGCCCACTCTTAGCTCTTTTTTAAGTAGCGCTGCGCGGTTAGAGTCGGTTACCTGGCCAAGTGCCAAGCCACGTACAATAACGGTGAGCGTTTGACTCCCGGCAATTCCGCCCATAGAGGCTACTATTGGCATTAATACCGCTAAAGCCACTACTTGCTCTATAGTTGCACCAAACAGGCCAATAAACCACGAGGCTAAAAATGCAGTCGCCAAATTTATACCTAACCAAATACCTCGGTTTTTAGCACTTTTTCGCACACTCGCAAATAAATCTTCGTCTTCACGCAGACCACCCGCTTTAGCGGCAGCCTCGTCGGTTATTTCTTGGCGTAACTCATACGCTGAAGCAATGGTTAAACGGCCCAGTAATTTGTTATCAACATTAACAACCGGCATTGCCATTTTTTCGCTATGAATAACCACTTCCGCAGCTTCGTATAAATCATCATCTGCATGCAGCGATACATAGTCATGGTTTGCTAAAGTAATTAAACTGTCGTTGTCATTGGCTTTTATTAAATCATTAATTGCCACTTCACCAATTAAACTGCCCTTACGGCTCACTAAATAAATAACCTCTGTGAACTGCGGCAACCCTTTATGGAGTAACTTTTTAGCGCCTCCCGCGGTTAACTTTTCAGACACTTTTAAAAAGTCAAAACCTAACCAGTGACCTATTTGCTCAGAAGGGTATTGTTGCGCTAATTCATATTGCTTTGTTTGTGCTTCATCGAGTTGTTTTTTTGCATACTCAACAAATCGCTCAGGAATTACTTCTTCAAGCTCAAGCAGTTCTTCTACATTAACTTCGTCTAATAGTTTAAAACCGTCGCTATCATCTAAAGTTTGCAGTAACCATAAGGTGCTGTCATCGCTTAAATTAACAAATATTTCGTGTTGCGTGTCTTCATCTAACAACTGCCAAATTTCAAGGCGCTGCTCTTTAGGTATTGCTTCAAAAAGCAATGATAAATGCTCAGTTGATAATGTTAATTGTGCGTCTATTAATAACTTATTTTTGCGCTCTGTGGTGTCGCACTGTAATAAGTCATTTATGAGTTGGGGTAGTTTATCAACCGGATACTCAATCATCTTAAGCCTTAAATTTTAGTAGGTTATATTAGTAAATAGTCACTTATTAATATGTATTGCTATTAGTGTAACGTAGCGGGCATAAAATATTGAAAAAATATGCAAACTCATCCGCTTTTTTCGCATTGTATGCGTAAAAATAACCAGCGGTTAATGTTTTTTTATTATTTTTTAAATTTAATTATACAAGCACAATCACGACTTACTTTTGATATGATTTCAGATGCTTAAGTGTAGGCAATTTCATACATCTTCATTAACTAACCTGAACTCTGGTTAAGAGATTTACTAACATATTGAATCATCGTTATATTTAATTTTATTTTCTCTAGCCAGAGGTTTTCAGTGAAAACAAGGCGAATTTACGCGTCAATAGCTGGCCTATTGCAAGTAAATTCAACGCAGTTAGCGCTGAAAATAGCTGCTTGAGATAAGTTTATTATCCGGAGCTCAGGTTAACTAGGAAGGATTTTTTGCAGCAGGCAAAATAAAAGCCGTAACTAAAAATTACGGCTTTATAAATGATTAAATTTAAAAATATGTCTTAAATTTTAAACTGCCCTACCAATTCGCCTAAGCTTTCACCACGACCAGCTAAATGTAAACTTACCGATGACGTTGTTTTACTTGACTCTGTTAGCTCATTTACAATTTCTTGAATAGCAAAAACATTACGGTTTATCTCTTCAGTTACACTACTTTGCTCTGTTGCAGCTGTTGCTATTTGGGTACTCATATCGTTTATTGTGGTAACCGATGTAGTAACCGCGCCTAAGCTTTCTGAAATAGCACGTGATGACTCAACTGAGCGATTACAGCTTTGCTGACTTGCTTGCATAGCGTTAACCGCCGCAGTAACTAAGTTATGCAGCTCACTAAGCATTTCGCTAATTTCTAACGTACTTACTTGTGTACGACTTGCTAAGCTTCTTACTTCATCAGCAACGACTGCAAAACCTCTGCCCTGCTCACCCGCACGAGCCGCTTCAATTGCTGCGTTAAGTGCCAGTAAATTTGTTTGCTCTGCAATACCACCAATAACGCTTAATACACTATTAATCTTTTTAGATTGCTCACTTAATGAATCAACCTGTTCTGCAGCTGTATTTATTTCGGCCATTAAGTTTGATACTTCACTTAAAGATATATCAACACATTCTTGCGCTCTTGCTACTTCTTGCGTTGCTGCCTGAGTTGACACCGCAACTTGGGTCGTATTTTGCGCCACTTCGTGAGAGGTTGCAGACATTTCAGTAATCGCGGTCGCGACTAAATCAGTTTCATGATTATGTTTTAATAACTTATCTTCAATCACCAAAGTTTGCGTATTTATATCTACTGATGCTGTTTTAACATCGTTAGTTACATCAACCACACTGGCTATAATACCGTGCAATTTACTCACGAATATATTAAACGACTCACCTAATTGGCCAATTTCGTCGTGGCTGTCAATTTCTAAACGTCTAGTTAAGTCGCCTTCACCTTTAGCTATGTCATCAAGGCTTTGCACCATTCTTTGTATTGGTTTAAGCATATGGTTGGCAGCAAATAAAGCCCCCGCAATAGTTAATAACAAACAAAAGAACGCAATGATCAATAAGGTGGTTACTTTTTCGTTCATGCTTTTTTGCATAGATAGCTCAAAGCCTTCAAGCTCTGCTTCTATGTCGTCCATATAAGCGCCAGTGCCTAGCATCCAGTTGGTTCCAGGGATCATCGCTGCATAACCAATTTTTTCAACTAAGCCGTTGGTATTTGGTTTTTGAAAATGATAGGTAAATGCTCCGCCACCCTGGCGTGCTTGTGCAAGTAAGCCCACAATGATTTTTTTACCATTGGGATCAGTCATGGCTATTTTGTTTTGCCCTTCTATCGCATCACCTAACATGGCATGAAAAACACTCACGCCATTAGTGTCATAAATAAAGAAATAGCCGTCTTCGCCAAAGGTTAGTTTTCTTAATGCATTTTTAGCATCTTGCTCAGTGCCATTTGCAAGCTGGTGCTGTACTACTTGACTACCAATTTCAATTTCAGTTTTTAATAGCGTTTGTTTATCTTTTAATAACTTACTTTTAAAAGTGTCAAAGCTGTGCTGCTGACTTTGCATTTCTAAATAGTACGAACTTGATAAAAAGCTGACCAATAATAATATTAGCGGCAAAATAGCTAGTAGTAACAATTTGCTTTTCAAGCTTAAATTACTCATTTCTTCTCCAAATAAACACATTGCAAGCTGTAAAAGCCCTACTCTTATTTTGTAACTTAGTCGCTGCAAAATTTATAATTTACTCTAGCCCCCCTTCATCACATAAACGGCTAAGTCTATTTAATTTAGGTAGGTACTTACTTAAAAGTATAACTAATGGCTAGTGATTATAGTCGTAGTTACTTTGGTTTAATACTAAAAGACGCCATTGTCATTAATAAACCTAAGCTAAATAGTAATAAAGTTGCAACTTACTCTAGTATAATTAATAGCCTTTAAAGTAAGTAAAACACCTAATACAGGTAAAATATTTAATTAATTGCCGCAATGATGAGCAAGCACAACATAAAATACTACTTACAATATAAACAATTTAAATTTGTTTAGTTTTTTTGCTTTTTGTAACATATAATTAAAATATTAATACTAAACTCCTATAACAAATCAGGTACAATTATTTTAATTGCACCTTGGCTATTTATTAATTAAAACGAAGGGTTAATGAAGTATTTATTTTTTATACTGCTATTTATCACCGCAAATGTAACTGCTAAACCTGAGACTAATAATAGTATCGCTTTTTATTACTCTGCACCTATGCCCTTAGCTGAAATGACTTTTTATTCGCGTGTAGTAGTGCAACCCGAGCTAATAACCAAGCACGAGCTGAACTGGCTCAAACAGCGTAACATTGCTGTTTATGCTTATTTAAGTGTTGGCGAGTCGTTTTCAAAAAGTGAGTCTTCACTTAGTGTTAATCCTAATTGGAATAGCCATATTAGCGACTTAACTGCAGCGCAGTGGCAACAGCATATACAAAATAGTGCGCTATCACTAAAGGCACGTGGCTTTAATGGCTTATTTTTAGATACCCTTGATAGCTACCAGCTATTAGACAAAAAACATAATAAAAGCGCCCAGCAAGCGTAATGCCGATCAGTTAAGGTTAATTGATCGGTTGACCGATCTAAATGATCGTGAATAATCCGTAATTAGTTTCGCTAATTACGGTTTTTTTATGGATATTCAAACAGCTCTTTCAACCACTTTCTCATCTGCTGATGAATTTACAACGCTTGATAACTTATCTGGCATATTAGATCCCGAATTACTTAACCAAGCTTTTAAAAAGTCAGGTGTCGCCACCGTTCGTAAACGTCGCTTACCACTCGATGCTGTCGTTTGGTCTGTGATTGGTATGAGCTTATTTCGTCATGAATCTGTTTGGGATATAGCCTCTAAAATGGACATCGCATTACCAGGTAAAGGGAAACTAGTTGCCCCTAGTGCCATGGTTCAAGCGAGACAACGCTTAGGTGAAAGTGCTGTCGAGCAGGTCTTCAAGATGATGGCGTCACGGCATTATAATCATGCCCACTTTGATACATTTTGTGGCTTAAATCTATTAGCTGTTGATGGCGTTGTTTTTCGTACACATGATACGCCAGAGAATAAAGACGTATTTGGGTGTGGCTCAACCCAGTATGGTGAAAATACCTATCCGCAAATTCGAATGGTATGCCACATGGAGCTAACGAGCCATCAACTCATTAATTGTACTTTTAACGGGCAACATCAAGGGGAAATGACACTCGCTGAAGAGCTCATTGAAGGTACACCGGATAACTCATTAACCTTATTTGATCGCGGTCATTATTCATTAGGGCTTTTGCATCGTTGGCATCAAGCAGGGACTGAAAGGCACTGGATGATACCTGTCAGAAAAGGCTTAACGGTTGATACCATAAAGAAAATGAGTAAAAATGACCAGTTAGTGCGTCTTAAAACATCGCCACAAGCGCGAAAAAAGTTTACTGACTTGCCAGAGTTTATAGAAGCTCGTCTGCTTACTTACACGCATAATAATAAGCAGTATCAGATTCTTACATCAATGCTTGATGTAATGCGTTACCCATCAAAAGAAATCGCTGATTTGTACATGCATCGCTGGGAAATAGAAATAGGATATCGAGAAATAAAACAAACAATGTTGCACTCAAACTATATCCTACGCTCAAAAAGGCCGGATATGATAAGGCAAGAATTGTGGGGGTTACTAATTGCCTACAATATTATAAGAATAGCCATGCGTGAGGCAGCAGAGTTACTAGAAGTATGGCCAAATCAACTGAGTTTTTCTCATTGTTCAAGACATATCAATGTATTTCTGTTAACTATCCCACTGACAAGTCCGGGAAATTTACCAAAACACTATGAGCATTTATTAGAAACGCTGACGCTATTTCAGTTACCAACAAGGCGTCATGAGCGCAGCTTTCCACGATGTGTGAAAAAGAAACCATCTAAATATCCCTATAAAAAAAAGCCAGTCAGTGTTAACTGACTGGCATTAGTATTATAGCCTGTTCTTTTGTGGCTTGTTTTACAATATAGGTGTTTGGGCTGATAAAATTATTTTTTGGTACTCTCCTAGTACTTCAATTGAAATTATTGGTACTCTCAGGGCAAGCCCTATTTACGACTTACCCATATTTTTAGCCTACTTGTCTATTATTCCTGGTATGGCCGTGTTTTTGGTAAGAATGGAAACCGACTTTGTAGAGGAGTACGACCGTTTTTACACTGCAATACGCGAAGGTGCCTCTTTAAATGAAATTTATTTATTAAAAGATAATATGATACAAACTGCCCAAGGTGGTTTATACGATATATTTAAAATTCAGGGTATTACCGTAGCTTGCTTATTACTTTGGGGTGAGCAAATACTCACTTTTATAGGCATAGATCCTAACTACAAAACCTTATTATTTATCGATGTAGTGGGTGTGGGTGTACAGGTTATATTTTTATCAATACTCAATATTTTATTTTATTTAGATAAACGTTTTACTGTGCTGGTACTCGCAGCAATATTTTTAGTCGTAAATGTTGTTTTTACCTATTTATCGGTTGCACTTGGACCACAGTTTTATGGCTATGGCTTTGCATTTGCAACTATTATTAGCTCGGTTGTGGGTTTGTTTTGGTTATCTAAACAGTTTGAAGATTTAGAATACGAAACCTTTATGCTGCAATAATAAACGCTTAACATTTCAGGCTATTTGCTTAAACCAAGCTTATAATGCCAAAACTAATAAATAAGTGTAATAAACATAAATTGCTTATTACACTTATTTCTCCCAATAAAATTCTTTTATAAAGGAATATTCAATGGCTTTTGATTATGGATCGATTGATCTTGGACTTAAAAACCCCTTCAAGCTTGAAGGTAAAGTAACCGCACTAAGAGGTGCTATAGAGTCAATTACCGGCATTACGCTGCTTGTTGTTGCTGCAGGGTTAGTTAAAGAAGATGCAACTGCTGGGTGGATCTTGATGCTTTTTGGGATGATTATTTTAGGGTTTGGCATTGCTTCACTCTCAACAGGTATTTATGCCACACTAAAATACTTTGTTGGCCGTAATCACCCTACGTCACTGGCTTATAACTACAGTAAATCGCAAAGCTCTACCGCAAAAGAAGAAAAAAAAGAAGTTGCCTATAACGACCAAGAACTAGAAGAAATGCTTATGGGTCGTAAAAACATTACTTTTAAAGAGCCTAAAGGCTTTTTATCTCGCTTGTTGCATAGCCTTATTCCTAAACTAATGTTTTTACCCTACCCAATGCGTAATATTGCCCAGCAATTATTTGGCTCATGGGTAAGTACCTTTGTGGCACTTATTGCGTATGGACTGGTAGCTTTTGTATCTTTGTCGGGCTTTACCGGTGAAGCAGGCGAATTAGCATTTCCCATATACAGTAGCATTTTAATGTTTTATGTATTGTTCTCATGGCGCTCGGCAGGTAAACCAACCACTCGCAATGCTGCAAGAGAAATTGAACCACTTGGTGGTGGTGCACTGGCTAAAATTATTTCGCTATCGTTTATTTTACCCATTATTATTGGCCTTTCTATGTCGTGGTTAATGCAAGAACAACACATTAGTAAAGCGCAAATAGATGTTTGGTTTGAACAATTACCCAACCTACACGCGGGTATGTATTTAGTCGCTATTATTATTTTAGCCACCTTGAGCTGCGCACTGGTTTTTACTATGTTAAAAGCACGATTAAATACCATAACACCAAGCACTGAGGTATCTGAGCTGCGCGAAAACTGGCAAGAATCTGTACACCCTACTGAAATTTTTATTAATTTAGATAACCTAGTAATGGCTAACCGTCGTTATAAAGAAGTGCCTAATCGCGTATACCGCGAGCTCAACCCACAACTGCAAGAGCAAGTAGAAGGTAAAGGCGGCTTTAAAGGAGAAATAATTCAAGAAATACAACCTAAACTACATGAGCTAGATTTAGGTAAAGGTTTTAGTATGGCTAGATTATTGGCGCTACTTAGTGGTAATTTTCTGTATTTAATCGCGCTTATTTTCACGGTATTATTAGCCTACTCTTTCATCGATATTTATCGTTATATTGATAGCGCAAATATCAATTCAATAGAGCAAGCACTTAATAATCTTCATATTTCACCTATCAGCGAGCTAGTAATGGCAAGCGTACACTTATTACTGATAGGTGTATTAATTAAAGCCTTTGCTCAGCTATTAAGTAGCAATGCACATTTGTTTTTTGCTGAAATGCAATTTGAATCACTTCTGGTCTATTTTAAATGTGAAGGTACATTTACTGAGTCTAAAATATCAACCGGTACAGGTATTCACGACAGCACTCGCTCTGAAAACACCTTAGTACGTAGCAGCATTACCCCTTGGGTTATTGTTTCGCGAATAGTAACCACCACTTTTGCAGCAACAGGTATGAAAAATCTTGAGCATCCACGCCATATTATGGAAATGCACAAAGACGAAGGTCAGTTACAAGCAATTAAAAACGATGTGATTGCGTTCTTAAAAGATCGTGAGTCAATAGCCTCAATTACCAGTGAGCGTGATTTAGGTAACGCGTCGCAAATTCATCAGCTTAATCAGCAAACACGCGCTATGCCAACACAGCAAAGCGCAATTACAAAAAATGATGAAGAAGCCGCCGGCTTTATCAGACAACAAGATGATTTAGCCTCAGAAACCAAGTCATAACACGGTAACTTAATTATATATCAATGCCACTGGCAATCAGTGGCATTTTTAACAGCAACTATACCTTTTTAAACCCCAGTTAACTTTGCTCACTTTAATGTCATGCTTGTTCTAAATTAAACCTTGTAACAACACACAAAGCCCTTGCTTTATGCGCTAAAACGCAAATAATAAAGCAATCTATAATTGGGTAAGAATGAGAGAATGAGCTACATACTAACCACACAATGCGCCGATGATGTAGGGCTAATAGCCAAAATCACCGGGCTTTGCCACCAGCATAATTTAAATATTACACGTAATAATGAATTTGTAGACAAAGACGCTAAACGCTTTTTTATGCGTACAGAGCTCACTGGTGAGCCACAAAGTAACTTTTTACCACTACTACGCGAAATACTACCTGCAGACGCTAAAGTGGCTTTACACAATGGTACAAAAACCAAAGTTGTGTTACTTGCTACTAAAGAAGCACATTGCTTAGGTGGCGTATTATTAAAGCAATTCGAACAAGCGCTAAATATTGAAGTGCAAGCCGTTATAGCAAACTACCCTATTTTAGAGCCGCTTGCTAAAGGGCTTAATGTCCCTTTTCATGTTATCTCTCATGAGGGATTAACGCGCAGCGAGCACGATCAACAAGTAGGCGATTTAATTGCCAGCTATAACCCTGACATTATTGGTTTAGCTAAATATATGCGTATTTTAAGCCCTGAGTTTGTACAACGCTTTGAGGGCAAAATTATTAATATTCATCACTCGTTCTTACCCGCTTTTATTGGTGCAAAACCTTATCACCAAGCATTTGAACGTGGCGTAAAAATCATTGGAGCCACAGCTCACTTTGTCAATAACGAGTTAGACGAAGGGCCTATTATTTTGCAAGATGTTACGCCTGTAACCCACGCAGAAACTGCAAAAATGATGGCCAATATGGGTAAAGATGTAGAAAAAACAGTATTTTGTAAAGCGCTACAACTTGCCTCTGAGCATAAGCTATTTATTAACGGTAATAAAACCGTGGTGTTTTCGTAAAACAAAAATGCCAGCAAATTATGCTGGCATTTTTAAACTATTAAATAATACTTATTGTATTACCCAGATACTATTAAGGCGTGTAATAAGTGGGTGATCCTGGCCCTACTGGCATACCCAATACAAATACCCATAAATAAAACAAAATAACCCAACCAACAAAAAATATCATACTGTATGGCAGCATAGTGGCTACTAGTGTGCCTATACCCATATCTTTTTTGTACTTAGCAGCGACAGCGAGGATCAAGCCAAAATAGCTCATCATTGGCGTTATTAAGTTAGTAACCGAGTCACCTATACGATAAGCCGCCTGAATGGTCTCTGGCGCGTAACCAACTAACATTAGCATAGGTACAAAAATAGGCGCGGTAACAGCCCATTGCGCCGAAGACGACCCTAAGCTTAAGTTAACCAACGCACACATTAATATAAATAATACAAAAACTTCGGGACCAGTTAAGTTTAAAGCTTGCAGTAATGCAGCACCGTTAATTGCTAAAATAGTGCCTAAATTGGTCCATTTAAAAAACGCGACAAATTGTGCAGCAAAAAACACTAGTACAATATACATGCCCATTGAGCTCATACTTTTGCTCATCGCATTAATTACGTCTTTGTCGTTTTTCATGGTGCCAACAACGCGCCCATATACAAAGCCCGGAATACCAAAGGTTACAAAAATAAACACCACTATGCCTTTCAAAAAGGGCGAGTGGGCTACTAATCCGGTTTCGGGGTTACGTAAAATGCCATCGGCTGGCACTATGGTCCAGGCAAGTAGTAGCGATACAACTAATAGCGATACCCCTGCCCACTTTAAACCCGACTTTTCTTTGGCCGTTAACGCGGCAATATTATTTTGTGCAAGATCAGCACTGGCCTCTTCAGGATTATATTTACCTAAACGTGGTTCAACAATTTTTTCAGTAACTAGGGTGCCTAAAATTGCAATTAAAAACACCGACACCATCATAAAATACCAGTTAGCTTCTGCGCCTACTTGGTAAGTTGGGTCGATCATTTGTGCCGCAGGTGTGGTAATGCCTGCCAGTAAGGGATCTATTGTGCCTAATAATAAGTTAGCACTATAACCACCCGACACCCCAGCAAACGCCGCTGCTAAGCCCGCTAATGGATGACGCCCTAAACTATGGAATATCATTGCAGCTAATGGAATAAGTACCACATAGCCCAGCTCAGAGGCGGTATTAGATAAAATAGCGGCAAACACCACCATAAAGGTCACTAACCGCTTTGATGCGCCCATTACCATGCCGCGCATTGCTGCCGACAGCAGTCCAGAGTGCTCAGCAACACTCACACCAAGTAAAGCTACCAGTACCGTGCCCAGTGGTGCAAAACTGGTAAAGTTAGTTACCAAGCCAGTTACAATACGCTGTAATCCCTCGGCACTAAGCAAGCTCACTACTTCAATAACACCATCGGGTTCGCGCCCAGGCGAGCCCTCAGGTCGAGGATCGATTGCACTTAGGCCAAACCAATCCGCCACTCCACTAAATACAACAATTACGATACAAAATATTGCAAATAAGGTGATGGGATGCGGTAGCATATTGCCTAAAAATTCTACGCCAGCTAAAAAGCGGTTAAACCAGCCTTTATTTGCGCTTTCATTACTACTTTGGGCCTTGGAGTCTAAAGAGTCTGACATACCATGTTCTCTTAATTATAAAATGCCCGTAAGCTAGCATTATTTTTATAGGAGATCATGTAATAAAGGTGAATGGCTTGTGATAATTGCGTATATAAGCGTAAATAAGACTAAAAAAGAGGCTTTGTGCCTCTATTCTATGCATGGTTTTATATTTGCTCTATAGGTGCTAATTGTAGTTTTGCAGCAATTAATACCGCTTGTGTGCGGTTATATACGCCAAGCTTTCTAAATATAGCGGTAATATGCGCTTTTACAGTGGCTTCTGAAATATGTAACTCATACGCTATTTGCTTATTTAGCAAACCTTCGTGCAGGTATTGTAAAACACGGTATTGTTGTGGGGTAAGTGAGGCAACTTGCGCTGCAATTTCTCGGTCTTCGCCTTGAATTTCGGCGACTTTATTTTTTAATTCTGTTGGTAACCAAGTATCGCCTTCGAGTATTTGATTAATTGCATTGGCAATATCATCTGATGATGATGACTTAGGAATAAACCCCATTGCGCCGTAACCCATTACTTTAGATACAATATTAGCGTCTTCACTTCCCGAAACTACCGCAATAGGTAAACTAGGATAGTCTTCTCTAATACGAATAAGGCCGTATAAATCACCATTACCTGGCATGTGTAAATCCAGCAGTAATATATCAAGATCTTCTTGCTCGCTTAACACCTGCAATGTACTGTCAAAATCAGATGATTCAAATACTTCTAAATCGTCAAATTTTACAGTTAGTGCACCCTTTAGTGCTTCACGAAATAACGGATGGTCGTCCGCTATTAAAAACTGACTCATGGTTCACTCCTAATAAATTCGGCTGTGCCCTATCTAGTAGAGCACAGCCGATATACTACGTTTAGAATCAACTTGTAATCAAGCTTTTAACGCGCATTTAACGATTTAATCGATTTTCAATTAACTCATCAACCACAGATGGATCGGCAAGTGTTGATGTATCACCTAGTTGTTCGTGCTCGTTGGCCGCAATTTTACGTAAAATTCGACGCATTATTTTACCAGAACGCGTTTTTGGTAACCCTGGTGACCACTGAATCATATCGGGTGACGCAATTGGGCTTAACTCTTTACGAACCCAGTTACGAATTTCTTTGGTTAACTCATCGCTTACCGTTATACCTTCGTTAGGGGTAATGTAAACATAAATACCTTGGCCTTTAATATCATGCGGATAACCTACTACAGCGGCTTCAGCTACTGCTGGGTGTGCAACCAGTGCGCTTTCTATTTCAGCAGTGCCTAAACGATGCCCCGAAATATTAAGTACATCATCTACGCGACCAGTGATCCAATAATAACCATCTTCGTCACGACGACAGCCATCGCCACAAAAATACACACCTGGGTAGGTAGAAAAGTAAGTTTGTTCAAAACGTTCATGATCGCCATAAATAGTACGTGCTTGCGATGGCCAGCTATCTAAAATAACTAAGTTACCATCAGCTTCACCTTCAAGCGTATTACCCTCAGCGTCAAATATTGCCGGCGCAATACCAAAAAATGGACGCGTTGCAGAGCCTGGTTTTAAATCGGTAGCACCTGGTAATGGGGTGATCATAATGCCACCCGTTTCTGTTTGCCACCAGGTATCAACGATAGGGCAATTTGACTTACCTATTTGTTCGTAATACCAATTCCATGCTTCAGGGTTAATTGGCTCACCAACCGATCCTAAAATTCGTAAACTATTACGATGAGATGACGCTACAGGCTCATCGCCTTTTGCCATTAAGGCACGAATAGCGGTAGGCGCGGTATATAAAATAGTAACACCGTGTTTATCAACAACTTCGCCCATACGCCCTGCGGTTGGGTAAGTAGGTACACCTTCAAATACAACTTGGGTACAACCATTTACCAGCGGACCATAAGCAATATAACTGTGCCCGGTGATCCAACCTACATCGGCGCTACACCAAAAAACATCGTCCTCTTTTACATCAAATATATATTCGTGCGTCATCGATGCATAAACTAAATAACCACCCGTGGTATGCACCACTCCTTTTGGCTGACCTGTTGACCCTGAGGTGTATAAAATAAATAACGGGTCTTCAGCGTTCATTACCTCAGGCTCGCACACAGGCTCTTCGTCTGCTACTAAATCGTGCCACCATATATCATGGTCGTGCCAATCAACATCGCCACCGGTAAGTTGGTGCACAATAACATGCTCTATACTTGTTACTGACTCTTGCAACACAGCTTCGTCAACGTTTGCTTTAAGTGGCACGCAGTTACCAGCACGGCGTCCTTCGTCTGAAGTAATAACCACTTTTGCGCCCGAATCCTTAATACGATCGGCAATCGCAGAGGGTGAAAAACCACCAAATATAACTGAGTGAATAGCACCAATACGTGCACACCCTTGCATTGCGTAAATAGCTTGTGGGCTCATTGGCATATAAATAGCGACGCGATCACCTTTTTGTACGCCCAGCTTTTTTAAACCATTAGCAAACTTTGCTACTTCATCATGTAATTTTTGATAAGTAATATGCTCGCTTTGCGATGGGTTATCGCCCTCCCATATAAGCGCTACTTTATTGGCTTTTGTTTTTAAGTGGCGGTCAATACAGTTATACGATGCATTAAGGTAGCCATCTTCATACCACTTAATATTTATGTGGCCTTTATCAAAGGTGGTGTTTTTTACTTTAGAATAAGGAGTAAACCAATCAAGGCGCTTACCGTGTTCAGCCCAAAAACTTTGTGGATCATCAATCGAGTGTTTATACATTTTATTATATTTATCGTTATCGACGAGAGCTGTGTTTTTAATATGCGTAGGAACTGGATAGATATTTTTTGACATCTTGGTCTCCATTTAAATTACTTGCCTTAGGCTTTTCTCAAGGATTACTCAGCAATGCGCTATTAAGTATTAGACCTTAGTTGTAAAGCTATTCTAATTACTAATTTGTTGTTTATAATCGCTGCGCTATTTATTACTTTTACATAAATAATACATGATGTTAAATGTAAGTAAATAATCACATTGTAATCATTACACCTTAGTCTTATAGACTAATAGATGATTGAGTAAATAGTGTACATATTTAAAAGTGTTTCACCTAAGTATTATAATATTTGCATTAATTAGCTTTAATTTTTATTTAACGAATAAAAAATCTTTAAATTAACTTTTATTCGTAAGTAATACTCACGCTATTAATACACTCTAAATAAAAAGCAATAATCAACACGTAGCCTATAAAGGACGCAACAATGAAATTTACCCCATTAAAAACACTTGCAGCAAGTGCTGTACTATGTGCACTTTCAAGCACAGCTTATGCAGCCACTGCAGCAAAAGTTGGAGATACTGAATTTACTTACGGCGGATATATTAAATTAGATGCTATGTGGAGTGACTATTCTGCAGGCGCACCAGCGGGCACTAACGTGGGTCGTGACTTTTATGTACCGAGCACAGTGACTGTAGGCCCAGACAATAGCTCTGACGCTGTATTTGATATGCATGCCCGTGAATCTCGTTTTAACTTTGGTACAGCCACATTACTTGATAATGGCAAAACCATTAACACCAAAATTGAAATCGACTTTTTAGCTTCTGCCCCTGGTGGTAACGAGCGTGTATCTAACTCTTACGCTCCACGTGTACGTCATGCATTTATTAGCTACGATGGTTGGTTATTTGGCCAAACATGGTCTAATTTTCAAAACGTTGGCGCACTACCTGAAGCACTTGATTTTATAGGCCCAGCAGAGGGCACAGTGTTTGTACGCCAAACTCAAGTTAAATACACTACTGGCGCTTGGTCTTTCTCATTAGAAAACCCAGAAAGCACCATTACTACTGCTGGCGGCGGTATGGCTGTAACCGACGATGCTTCACTTCCTGACTTTACTGCACGTTATACCCATAAAGCTGACTGGGGTAATTTAGTAGTTGCTGCACTTGCCCGTCAACTTACTTATAAAGTAGGTGCTATTGATGCCGATGAAACTTCATTTGGTGTTAGTGCATCGGGTATGGTTAAACTAGGCGAAGACAACTTTAAGTTTATGCTTACACAAGGTAAAGGCTTAGGCCGTTATGTTGGTGTTAATGTAGCCCATGGTGCAGTACTCAATGGCGATGATTTAGATGCTATTGATTCAACCTCTGGCTTTGTAGCGTATCAGCATAAGTGGAACAGCCAATGGCGTTCAACTTTCTTATATTCATTTTTCAGTGCTGATAACAATACAGATTTACTCGCTCTTACAGGCGATCCAACTAAATCAAGCCAAAGCTACAGTGCTAACATTTTATACTCACCAGTTAAACGCTTAACTTTTGGTGCTGAGTTTAAGCATGCCGAGCGCGAGCTTGAAAGCGGTAACGATGGCGATATGGACCGTTTACAATTCTCGGTTAAGTATGCATTTTAAGCGTACATAGTTTACTTCCTTGAGCGGCTTTGGCCGCTTTTTTTGTTAATTAATTTATAAGTCTCATCTGTTTTATCAACTTCATCACTCTTTATTAATCCCGATAGTACAAATTGTTATAAAAACCAATAACGCAATTGCAAATCAATATCATTTAGATTAAGTTAAGCGCTTTATTTTTGAACCTTTTGGAAAACACCATGTCGTCCTCTAAAGTTTTGCGTTTATCTAAACTAAGCCTTATTACCTCTTTAATTTTATCTGCGCATGCATTTGCAAAAAACGATAAAAGCGAGCAGCAAATTGAAAAGATTGCTGTGTATGGTCAACATCATAAAAACTATATTACCGAAGAAGCACAATCGGCAACCAAACTAGGTTTAACCATAAAAGAAACTCCGCAGTCTATTTCAGTTGTTTCTCGCGCTTTAATGGATGATTTTTCACTCGATGATATAAACGCAGTGCTAGAAAGCACGCCGGGTGTAACGGTAGAGCAAATAGAAACCGATCGTACTTATTTTAAAGCCCGTGGCTTTGATATTACAAATTTTCAAGTTAATGGTTTAGGTATTCCACAAAGCTCGGGATCAATTCAAGGCAGCCTTGATACCTCAATTTACGACCGTGTAGAAATAGTTCGTGGCGCGAACGGTTTAATGACAGGTACAGGTAACCCTTCTGCTACTGTAAATATGGTGCTAAAAAAACCAACTTACACAACCCAAGCTAATGCATCTGTTTCGTACGGTTCATGGAATAAAAAACGCTTAGATTTAGATGTATCAACGCCTATTAATGAAGAGCATGCTGTTAGAGCTGTATTTACCAAACAAAAAGCCGACTCATATCTAGATCGCTACGAAACAGATAAAACCGTTATTTATTTAGCCTACGAGGGAAAGTTAACCGATAACACCCTGCTAAGTGTTAACTACGTTAATCAACAAAAAGATGCCGATAGCCCACTTTGGGGTGCACTACCACTTTATTATACCGATGGCACACCAACAGACTATGACGAATCAACTAGCACTGCGGCTGACTGGTCTTACTGGGATAACAGTGCCGAGCAAGTATATGTAACGCTTGAACAAAATTTATCAGCAACATGGGTGGCTAAAGCGCGTTACGCTCATGTTGAAAACGAGCAAGACTCTGAATTATTTTATGTATACGGTACCCCTGATAAAGACACCGAACTTGGCTTAACCGGTTACGCAAGCCGTTATGATTATAGCGATAAGCACGACTTATTTGATCTATATGCGAGTGGTAAATTTGATTTATTTGGCCAAGAGCACGACTTGTCATTGGGTGTTAGCCAAGCAAAAATGGATTACACCGAGCAATCTCTTTACGATTACACCACAGGGAATGGTTTTCCGGCAATGCCGTCACTTAAAACGTGGGATGGCGTAATACCACAAGCAACACTTACAGATAGTGTAAATGGTAGCAATATAACTAATGAGCAAAAATCTGCTTATATTTCTACTCGTATCAAATTAAGCGAACCTTTAAGTCTACTAGCTGGTGTGCGTTACACTGATTGGAAAACAACAGGCACAGCTTATGGCGTTGCTCAAACACAAAGTGACTCACAGCTAATACCCTACATTGGCACTGTGTATGACTTTAACGAGTCTTTATCGGCTTATGCAAGCTACACAGAAACATTTGTGCCGCAAAAGGAGCTTGATATAAATGCCAACCAACTTGCACCTATTACTGGTAAAAGTAGCGAACTAGGTGTTAAAGCCCAGTTTTTAGACGAGCAAATTTTTGTAACACTTGCTTACTTTGATACAAAACAAGATGGCCTTGCTATAGCTATACCTAACTCATTACCCGACGATACTCGTTACTACGCAGCGGATGGTATTAACAGTAATGGTTTTGAAGTAGAGCTAAGCGGTAAGTTTACAGATGACTTGAGTGCAAGCATTAGCTTTAGTAATTTAAGCATTGATGGCGATGACACAGTAAAAGATTACACCCCTGAGAATCAACTCAAGGTTGCTGCAATCTATCAAGTTCCTTTCATTGATGGTTTATCGTTTGGTGCAAATTATCGCTGGCAAGATTCAACAAGCCGAGTCCAAGTCAAAGATGCTAACAAAATCGCAAGCGTGATTACAAAGCAAAATGCCTACGGATTACTTGATTTAATGGCAACTTATAAATTGAGTGAAAATATAGGCGTTACTTTTAATATTAATAACACCACAGGTGAAAAATACTTACACAGCTTATATTGGGCTCAAGGTTACTATGGTGCACCGCGTAACTACGCTCTATCTGTAAATTGGCAGTTGTAAATTTAAACCAAAAAAAAGCGCTAACCATTACTGGTTAGCGCTGCTTTAAAGCTCGGGTCAAATCAAGCTTAAATATTTAATACTGCTTAAAGGTCAGCTTCATCGCCTAACTTATCTTCACCATCGTCTGGTTCAATAGTTGCTTTAAGTAAAAGCATTTCGCGTAACTTGCCTTCAATTTCGTCTGCGATTTCTGGGTTTTCTTTTAAAAACTTAATTGAATTAGACTTACCTTGGCCAACTTTATTACCACAGTAACTGTACCAAGCACCTGCTTTTTCAACAATTTTGTGCTTCACACCTAAGTCAATTAGCTCGCCTTGTTTAGAAATACCTTCACCATACATAATGATAAATTCGGCTTGCTTAAATGGCGGTGCTACTTTGTTTTTAACAATTTTAACCCGGGTTTCGTTACCAACAACCTCGTCGCCTTCTTTTACCGAACCAATACGACGAATATCAATACGTACCGATGCGTAAAACTTAAGTGCGTTACCACCCGTTGTTGTTTCTGGGTTACCAAACATTACACCAATTTTCATACGGATTTGGTTAATGAAAATACATAAGGTGTTCGAGCGTTTAATATTACCTGTTAGCTTACGTAATGCTTGCGACATTAAACGTGCTTGTAAGCCCATGTGCGAATCGCCCATGTCGCCTTCAATTTCAGCTTTTGGTGTAAGTGCTGCAACAGAGTCAATAATAACTACGTCAACCGCGCTTGAGCGTACTAACATGTCACAAATTTCGAGTGCTTGTTCGCCAGTATCTGGTTGCGATACAAAAAGCTCATCTATGTTTACACCAAGCTTTTGTGCATAAACTGGATCAAGAGCATGCTCAGCATCAATAAAGGCACATGTTTTGCCTTCTTTTTGTGCTTCAGCGATAACTTGCAAAGTAAGCGTTGTTTTACCAGACGACTCAGGACCATATACTTCTACAATACGCCCCATAGGTAAGCCACCTATACCTAAGGCAATATCGATACCTAATGAGCCTGTAGATACAGATTCAATGTTTAACGCTTTGTTATCACCCAATTTCATAATTGAGCCTTTACCAAATTGACGTTCAATTTGTGATAAAGCCGCGTCCAACGCTTTTTGTTTGTTATCGTTCATTTTACTCTCCAAATCCAGCTAATGCGACAAGTATACTGTATGAAATCACAGTATCAAGTTAATTTTATTATTTTATCTGCTCTATTATAGTTTTTAAAGAAAATACAATAGCTTGCAGTCTAACCTGTGCTCTATCGCCGGTAAATACTTGTTTAAATACCAGCTGTTTGTCGTTAATGTGTAGCCCAAACCATACTAAGCCTACCGGCTTATCTGGGGTTGCTCCTCCTGGGCCTGCAATACCCGATACAGTAATTGCAATATCGGCATTAGTTGCTGCAATTGCGCCTAAAGCCATCTCACGCACCGTTTGCTCGCTTACCGCCCCATATTGCGTTAATGTGGCGGCACTTACATTTAGTAAATCTTGCTTTGCTTGGTTACTGTAAGTTACAAATGCACGGTCAATATAGGCAGAGCTTCCAGGAGTGTCGGTAAGTGCATAACTTACCCCGCCACCAGTACATGACTCAGCAGTAGTGATCCATAAGCATTTATCCGTTAAAATAGCGCCTAATTGCGCAGCAAGTGTTTTAATCTCTTGATGTAATTCCATATTCAGCCTTTGGGTAAATACATGTCGTTTGATCTTTATGCTCCACACACTATAAAACAACAAACCCCTATGATGCAGCAGTATCTAAAAATAAAATCAGAGCATCGCGATATTTTATTGTTTTATCGGATGGGGGATTTTTATGAACTCTTTTTTGATGACGCAAAACGCGCCGCTCAATTACTCGATATTTCGCAAACTCAGCGCGGTAAAGCCGGTGGCGATCCTATTCCTATGGCCGGTGTACCTTATCATGCCGTAGAAAACTATTTAGCCCGTTTAGTGCAAATGGGCGAATCTGTTGCTATTTGCGAACAAGTAGGCGATCCGGCTACCAGTAAAGGGCCTGTTGATCGCAAAGTGGTGCGTATTGTCACCCCAGGTACTATTTCTGATGAAGCCCTACTGCAAGAGCGCCAAGACAACTTACTTACCAGCGTATGGCAGAGTAAAAATGGTACTTATGGCATTGCTTATCTTGATATTAACTCGGGTCGTTTTAACGTTGTAGAAGTTAATACCGACGAGGCATTAACTTCAACTATACAACGCCTCGCCCCTGCAGAATTACTGTATAGCGAAAGCTTCGAAAATGTTCATTTAATTGAGCACATTAAAGGCGCGCGTCGCCGCCCTGAGTGGGAGTTTGATTTAGACACCGCCCAGCATTTATTGTGTGAGCAATTTGGTACAAAAGATTTAGTCGGTTTTGGCGTTGATAAAGCCCACTGCGCCTTAGTTGCCGCAGGTTGTTTAATGCAATACGTTAAAGACACTCAACGTATTGCATTACCCCATATTCGTGCCATTACTCTTGAACACAACGAGCATGCCGTTATTTTAGATGCTGCTACTCGTAAAAATTTAGAGCTGACCGTTAATTTATCAGGTGGATTTGAAAACACGCTAGCGCAAGTACTTGATAAAACAGCAACCCCTATGGGATCTCGTTTACTTAAGCGCCGTATTCATACCCCGGTGCGTAATAAAGACGAGCTAAACTCGCGGTTAAACGCTATTAGCGCAATTTTAGATGTACAGCTTTGTGGTGAGCTACACGAATCATTAAGAGAAATTGGCGACGTAGAACGTGTTATTGCCCGCCTTGCTTTGTGCACTGCTCGTCCTCGCGATTTAACTCGTTTGCGCAGCGCCTTACAAGCACTTGCACCGCTGCATACTTTATTAAACGATGCCAGCGATCCGCGCATTGCCAGCATTATTAAGCAATCGCCTGAGCTACCTGATTTACAAGCGCTATTAGAGCGTGCAGTAATCGAAAACCCGCCGGTACTTATTCGCGACGGTGGTGTAATTGCCCCTGGTTATAACAGCGAGCTTGATGAATGGCGTAACTTAAGCAAAGGCGCAACCGATGTGCTTGATCAGTTAGAGTTACGAGAGCGTGCACGTACAGGGATCAGTACCCTTAAAATTGGTTATAACCGAGTACACGGCTTTTTTATTGAAGTTAGTCGCGCCAATGCGCATTTAGTGCCTGCCGATTATATTCGTCGCCAAACACTTAAAAATAATGAACGCTATATTATTCCTGAGCTAAAAGAGCACGAAGACAAAGTACTTGGCAGCCAGTCAAAAGCATTAGCGCTCGAAAAACAGCTTTACGAAGAGCTATTTAGATTTATTGCGCCGCATATTGAGCAATTACAAATAATGGCAGCCGCCCTTGCCGACTTAGATGTGCTAAATAACTTAGCAGAGCGTGCACTTACACTTAACTACGCTAAGCCGATACTTTGCGATAACGACAACATAAGCATTAAACAAGGTCGTCATCCTGTGGTTGAGCAAGTAATGAAAGAACCCTTTATTGCCAACCCAGTAGAGCTAAATGCACAACGTAAAATGTTAATAATTACCGGTCCAAACATGGGTGGTAAATCAACCTATATGCGCCAAACTGCACTTATAGTGCTAATGGCTCATATTGGCAGTTACGTACCCGCAGACAGCGCTAAAATAGGCAATATTGACCGTATATTTACTCGTATTGGCGCAAGTGACGATCTCGCCTCAGGGCGCTCTACCTTTATGGTAGAAATGACCGAAACCGCCACGATTTTAAATAATGCCACAGCGCAATCTTTGGTATTAATGGATGAAATTGGCCGCGGAACCAGCACTTACGATGGGCTTTCGCTTGCGTATGCTACTGCCGATCATTTAGCGTCAAAAATATCAGCAAAAACCTTGTTTGCCACCCACTACTTTGAGTTAACCGAGCTTGCAGAGCAAACGCCTGGGCTGGTAAATGTGCACCTTGATGCCATAGAGCATAACGACACTATTGCCTTTATGCACACGGTACTTGATGGCGCAGCAAGTAAAAGCTTTGGCTTACAAGTTGCTGCACTTGCTGGCGTACCTAAGTCTGTAATAAATCAGGCAAAACAAAAGCTTAAACTACTCGAAAATCACCAAAGTGTCACCGCGCCTAATATTGAGCAGCAAGCATTTACCTTTAACAATCAAGCCCAACAAATTAGCCCTTCTGAAGTAGAATTGCAGTTAACGGCTATCGATCCTGATAATCTATCACCGCGACAAGCTCACGATTTACTCTATAAATTAAAAGCACTTCTTTAATTTACAAACAAAAAAAAGCTGAAGAATAAAACCTTCAGCTTTTTTACACATAACATGGTACTTTATTAAAACTTACGCAAAGTGCTCAAATAAACTCTCTGTGCTTAAGCCTTCTTGTTGCAAAATATCTTTTAAACGACGTAATGCTTCTACCTGAATTTGTCTAACGCGTTCACGGGTTAATCCTATTTCACGGCCAACATCTTCAAGCGTTGATGGCTCATAGCCTAATAAACCAAAGCGACGGGCTAACACCTCACGCTGCTTTGGGTTTAGCTCTCCTAACCAGTCAACAATGTGTTTATTCATATCGTTATTTTGTACTTCGCCCTCAGGACCAACATTGTTGTCATCGGCAATAATATCGAGCAAAGCGGTATCGTTTTCGCCGCCGATCGGCATATCAACCGAGGCTATTTTTTCATTCAAGCGCAGCATTTTGGTGACATCTTCAACCGGCTTATCTAAACAAGCTGCTATTTCTTCGGCGGTTGGTTCATGATCTAATTTTTGAGTTAGCTCGCGCGCGGTACGTAAATATACGTTAAGTTCTTTTACTACATGTATTGGCAAGCGAATAGTGCGCGTTTGATTCATAATGGCGCGTTCTATCGTTTGGCGTATCCACCATGTTGCATAAGTAGAAAATCGAAAGCCACGCTCAGGATCAAACTTCTCTACGGCGCGAATTAAGCCTAAGTTACCCTCTTCAATTAAATCAAGTAACGCTAAACCTCGGTTGTTATAACGACGAGCAATTTTTACTACAAGGCGCAAGTTACTTTCAATCATGCGCTTGCGAGACGCTTCGCACCCTTTTAAAGATTTACGAGAAAAAAACACCTCTTCCTCAGCGCTTAACAACGGAGAAAAACCAATTTCACCTAAATAAAGCTGAGTAGCATCTAAATTTTTAGTGACTTCTTCTTTGACAAAAACGTCATCATCCACAGCTTCAAGCAGCGGTGTTGAATCATCATCAACAGCAGTTTCATCTAATTTATTATCTACGAGGGTGTTTTTATCAACTTTTGCTGCATCAGCCATAAGACTTCTCCTGAGCAAGTTATCAATATCTTTAAAAATTAGGGAAGGTACTTAGCAGGATTTACAGCTTGCCCTCGGTAGCGAATTTCAAAACGAAGTGCCGTTACCGCAGATTCTGTATTTCCTATCTCTGCTATTTTTTGTCCAGCCTTAACTTCCTGTTTTTCTTTAACAAGTAGTTTCGAGTTGTGTGCATAAGCACTCAAGTAGTCGTCATTATGTTTTAAAATAATTAAACTACCATAACCTCGAAGCGCATTACCCGCATAAACCACTGTTCCTTGTGCGGCGGCTAAAACGGCAGCCCCTTTTTTATTAGCAATCTGTAAGCCTTTGTAGCCATTTTCCTTGTTCGAAAAGCGTTGTGTTATTTTGCCTTTTGCTGGCCAAAACCACTGCACTTTACTACTCGACAAATGCTTAGAGTTACTAATTTTTTTATTGGCTTGTTTCTGAACATACCCTCGTTGTTTAGGCTTATCAAGCTCTTTCTTTGATTTATTGTTATTTTTTTGTGAAGTTTTTGCGACTTTTTTAATAGGAGGAGTATATTTTTTTGTCTTTTTGTATTTTTTTGCTATGGCAGAAAAAGAAATACTCTGCCCGGGGAATATTGTGTAAGGTGCTGGTATTGAATTATTTTTTGCTAAGGTTCTAACATCTTGGCCTGCACTAAATGCTATAGAATAAAGTGTATCGCCTTTTTGAACAGTATATTTATCGCCATTAATGTTAATTTTTCTGCCGTAATTATTAACATCATTATTTAAACTACTGACAGGCGCCGGAACATGGTTAGACGAGCAAGCAAAGAGCAAAATACTAATAAATAAAGCAACATAACATTTTATTTGTTTATTCACTGTATTTAGCTCCTTATGTTAATAACATTATTTTATAGTGCTTAACGTAATAAAATGTATGCAACTGCAATTAAAAGCACAACTGCCCATCCAAGCACTTCAATGTATTGACGTAATTTTTGCTCCATTTTAACACCGCCCCACTTCATCAGTGCAGCAACTAAAAAGAACCGAGCGCCTCGCCCTACTGCAGACGCAATTAAAAACGGCAAAAATGCCATTTGTAATACCCCTGCGCCTATAGTAAATACTTTATAAGGAATAGGCGAAAAACCGGCTATAAATACCACCCACACGCCATAGTTTTTAAACCAATCAAGTGCAATATCAAATTTATCTTGCCAGTGCATTTGTACTATAAGTGGCTCAACAACCGGTTCAAATAACCAAAAGCCAAGTAAATAACCTACTATGCCACCAACAACAGACGCTATAGTGGCAAAACTTGCAAACCGCCATGCTTTTTTAGGCTGAGCAAGCGACATTGGTGCCAGCATTACATCAGGAGGGACAGGAAAAAACACAGACTCTGCAAAGCTCATTGCAGCTAAATAACGCTCAGCATGACGGTGCTTAGCCCACACTAGAGCCATATCGTATAACTTAGTAAACAACTTCAAAATGAATTCCTATTCAATATCACCAGCGACTAGCGGTACAAATCTAACCGGCGCAATTACGTGTTCTGTGTAGTTATTGCCATTGCGAATAACCATAGTTAATTTTTGCTCTTGCTCGCCTATTGGGGCAAGTAACACACCACCATCAGCTAATTGAGCTAATAGATCTTGCGGGATTTTAGCCGCGGCTGCAGTGACTATAATGCCGTTAAATGGCGCTTGCGACTCCCAACCTTGCCAGCCATCGCCATGTTTCATTGCCACATTATATAAATCGAGCTGATGTAAACGGCGCTTAGCTTGCCATTGTAATGCTTTAATACGCTCTACTGAGTAAACCTTGGTAAATATTTTAGCCAGTATTGCCGTTTGATAGCCCGATCCCGTGCCTATTTCTAGCACCTTGTCGCGCACACCAGCTAATTGCAGCAGTTCGGTCATACGCGCCACAATATAAGGCTGCGAAATAGTTTGCCCTTGGCCTATTGGTAACGCAGTATTTTGATACGCTTTATGTTGCAGCACGTCACCCACAAATATATGTCGTGGTATTTGTGCAATCGCATCTAGTACTTGCGTATCCTCAACACCTTCACGCTGTAATAGCGCTGATAGCGCCTTGGCGCTGCGGGTATAATTAGCCAGCACGGTTTATCTCCAAATCAGCTAACCACTCCCCTACCGCTTTAATGCTCTCGTTAGCGGTCATATCAACACTCAGTGGGGTAACCGAGGCATAGCCATTATTAATTGCATGAAAATCGGTACCTTCTCCAGCATCACTTTCTGTCCCTAAAGATCCGTACCAGTAAATATCTCGACCCCAAGGATCGGTTTGCTTGGTCATGGTTTCGGCTTTATGGCGCGCACCCAAACGCGTTACCTGCACGCCTTTTAATTCGCTTAGAGGAATGTCGGGTACATTAATATTTATAATTTGATCTTTTGGTAGCGGATGCGACGCTAAACCTTTAATAATACTTATAGTTACCGCTGCCGCCGTTTCAAAATGCTCGCCGTGGTGCGAACACAAAGACACCGCAATAGCAGGCAAACCTAAATGGCGTCCTTCGGTTGCTGCAGCTACCGTGCCTGAGTACAAAGTGTCGTCACCTAAATTAGCGCCGTGGTTTATACCTGCGACCACTAAATCGGGCATTTCATCAACAAGCTGGTTAACGCCTAAATGCACACAGTCAGTAGGTGTACCATTAACCGATATAAAGCCATTTTCAAGCTTTGTAGCACGCAGTGGGTTAAGCAAAGTTAACGAGTTACTTGCACCACTGCAGTTTCGGTCGGGGGCAACTAAAGTGACCTCGGCAATTTGCATTAATGCTTGATATAACACCGCAATACCTTTAGCGCCTACACCATCGTCGTTACTTAATAGGATCTTCATCTTTGCTGTCCTTTTCTTTTCGCTCGCGTGGGCTTGCGTCTGTGTAATCCACCAGCTCACGTAATAATGCCGTAGCAAAACAGCCTTTTGGTAAACCAAAACTTAACTTTAAAGTGCTTTCATCTATGGTTTCTACGCTAAAATCTTGCGGGATTAAACGCAGCATTCTGCGCTCATTTTTTAGCCCTAACTCGCCTAAACCATCGCACCAAGACTGATAAGGCCCAAGCCATACTTTTTCTTGTTCGGTGAGCCCTTTTTCGCTTTTACCTACCATAGGTGCCGACATCATAATATCGCCAGAGGCTAGGCGGGCAATATTTTCATCGCTAATAGCGTCTTCAAAAAAGGCGTTACTGCCGCTGAGCATAAATACTTCACGGTGCATGGTTTTAGCTAAACCATGCTCCTTTACTCGTAAACTTACGAGTTGATTAAATACATGCGAGCGCGCTGCAGAAATAATAATACCGCGTAATTTTTTATCGCGAATACGCTCACCTGCAAACATTTTTTCAGCCATTACCAGGTTATGGCCATCACGGCCAAAGCGTTGCTCGCCAAAATAGTTAGGCACGCCACTGCGTACCGCATTAATACGGCACAAAATATCCAGAGGATCGGTAACATTGCGCAGCGTAATAGTAAACTTATTACCTTTATGACAGCCCGTTCTCAGCTTACGTTCGTGGCGTTGCTGCGATACAACAAACACGCTTTCGCTGTTTAAATCACTAAAATCAATCGGTTTTTTAATGGGTACTTTTACACTAAACCACTGCGAACACACTCCGTGGCGATCTTTCATCCCGGCATAACTTACATCGCGTGGTGATACCCCAGCTCGCTGCGCAATTAACTTTGCTACGTACTGGGTGTTTTCGCCTTTTTTTACTACTTGCAAACATACATGCTCGCCGCTACCGGTAAACTCAATGCCTAAGTCTTCATCTACCATAAAGTCTTCGGCTGTGGTTTTAAAGTCAGCTTTTGATAACGGTGCGCCGTATAAATAATTTAAATCGCTCATGCGTTTGTTTTACTCATTGACTCTTTGTTCATAATTACCACTGCATGGCTCGAAATGCCTTCTTTTCGCCCTTCAAAACCGAGCTTTTCGGTGGTTGTAGCTTTAACATTTATTTGCGATAGTTCGCAGTTTAAATCACTTGCAAGGTTGCTACGCATAGCTTGAATATGAGGCAACATTTTTGGCGCTTGTGCCACTATAGTTACATCTCCATTGCCCAATACATAACCTTGCTCTTTAGCTAAGCTCACCACATGACGCAGTAATATTCGGCTGTCGATATTTTCATATTCACTGGCCGTATCTGGAAAGTGTTTACCAATGTCGCCCATTGCAAGCGCGCCTAAAATAGCATCGCACAGAGCATGAATAGCAACATCGCCGTCGGAGTGCGCTAAAAAACCTTGCGGATAATCAATCTTTTCGCCGCCGATAGTTAATGGGCCAACACCGCCAAATTTATGCACGTCAAAACCATGACCAATTCGTATCATAATGCATTCTCGTTTTGTTGTTTTTGAAGTAAAAAACCAGCCAAGTCTAAATCCTCAGGAGTGGTTATTTTAATATTATCGCTACGCCCTGATATTAATTTTACTGGCTTGTTAGCCCATTCAATGGCGCTTGCTTCGTCGGTAATAACTGCGCCGCTTGCCAGTGCATTTTGCAACGCATTTTTAAGATCTTCGTATTTAAAAAACTGCGGAGTAAGGGCTTGCCATAAATCATCTCGGGGTACGGTTTGCTCAGCATAAATATGGCCACGTTTTATAGTGTCTTTTACTTTACTGGCTAAAATTCCGCCTTCATCGGCGCTTATACACTCATTTATAAGTGTATTTATGTCGTCAATAGTAACTAGCGGGCGGGCAGCATCGTGCACAAGTACCCAGTCAGGCGGGTTGGCGGCTAAAAAAAGCAAACTATTTAAAACGGAATCTGCACGCTCTTTACCGCCACAAGTACGCACAATGCGCGCATCAATCACTGGCAATTGTTCAAAGTAAGGATCGTTTTCATTTAGGGCTACAACAATTGTATTAAGCTGCGCTAAAGCAGATAATTTTGTGAGCGTATGCTCTAAAATAGTTTTACCTGCTAATTTAATATACTGTTTAGGTGCATTATGCTGCATTCTGCTACCAACCCCGGCAGCAGGTATAATGGCAGCTATAGTTGGTTTATTTGTCATATTATTGTTGAGCTGGTAAAACACGTATAAATGTTTCGCCCGCTTTAATCATTCCTAATTCGTTACGTGCGCGCTCTTCTATGCCTTCATGGCCAAGCTTTAAATCTTCTATATCGGCGGTTAATACTTTATTGCGTTTAATCAATTTTTCGTTAGTTTGTAAATGAGATGCAACCGCACTTTTTAAACGTGTGTAGTCTTGTACGCCATTATGGCCAAACCACAATCTATACTGCACAAACAGTGCTAAACATAACAAGCCAACCTGAAAAAACCGCATTTAACACTCCTTATTTTAAATTCAAATAAACTTATTTAATTAACCAAGTTACGTTTGTAATCGTTTTACATTGCGCCAATTTATACTTCCTGCCAGTAGCATTTCGCGCAGCGATAAAACCCGTGGCAAACAACGCTTTGAAAACTGCCATTGGTGCCCGCAACACGCCGCGGTTAATGACACTTTACTCGGCGTTAATAATTGCGCGTTTGGCAGCTCAAGTCCCTGCCCCGAAAACGCAAACCAACCTAGCTCATTACAATGCACTTTATTGTCGCTTACTTGGTCTAGGCTGTCTATTCTAACGCGAATTTGCTCATCACTACGCACTAAAATAGGGATTATTAACCCGACTTTGGCATTATGTTGATAAAAAAGTTCATTTGCTTGAATGTTAATCTCTGGTGGGGTCGGTTTTTGCTTTGCAAGCCAAGAGCCATTTTGCGAATCTAGTTTAAAAGGCGAGCTTGTATTAGCAACTAATGTGGCAGCACGTTCAATGTAATAAGGTAGACTTTTTAATTGGCGACGCAGCCTATCGCTATTAGGCTCAGCGACTAAACGCTGAACCTCACGTTGATAAAATGCATTACACAATTGTGCATATAACACTTTTTTTGCATCGGCTTGCCACATTTCAACTTGTTGTGGCGCGCCAACAGGCTCATTTTTTGCTGCCAATTGCCGTACTCAAAAACACTTAGGTAAATGTTTTATAACACAGTACTGCATAATTTTTAAGCGCCGAGTGCTAAATTAAGCGCTTGGCTTTTCACCTAATTTAGCTATGCCCGACTCTAAAAACTGCACTACAGTATTGCGTTTTTTACCTATGAGTAAACTGCCGTCGGCTAAAAACATAAAGTTTTGCCAGTTGCGTTTAAACACATCAAAGGTGGTTTCAATAATATTGTCGCGTGCCATGCAAAAATAAACAGTGGTATTAGCTTGCCAATCTAAGTGCGCTAAAATAGCTTCGGGAAGTTGTTCATCGCCGTTTTCCCATGCGCTTTCCCAGTTTACTTCTTGGCTATAACTTTCATCTTGACCACACCAATCTGTTTTATCAAAAAAATCAGGGTGATCAAACTCACGGCTCACCATAGTTGTCCACAGTACAGCTGCGCGCTCAAGGCTCATAGGTTTAATGTTTGCAGCATCGTCGGCTGAAACAGGCATGTCTTTATGGCGAAAAACCCATGCTTTTTTGTAATCATCTAGCGTAATATAGTTCATAGTATTGGCAAATTAGTTAGCATTAAAAGTGCAGAAACAAATTATACAAGAGATCAAAACATGACTACAGCAATAAAACCAATTTCCCTCAAATCAGGCATATACCAACACTACAAAGGGGCACAGTACAAAGTGCTTTATGTAGCCACTCACAGCGAAACCAGTGAGCAACTGGTAATTTACCAAGCGCTATACGGTGAGTTTGGTATATGGGCACGCCCTTTAGAAATGTTTAGCGAAACAGTTGAAAAAGATGGCAAAACTATTCCTCGGTTTAGCTACCTTGGTGAAGCCGGTTAACTATGGCATGATAGGATTATAAAAACTCATCTGACCTGTGACGAAAAGAAGGTAATAAAGTGCAATTTAATTCAACCGACAATTACATCGCCAGCTCTGCGCTTAAGCAAGCTGTAAACGCGGCTATTATGCTCGAAAAACCACTTTTAATTAAAGGTGAGCCGGGTACAGGTAAAACCATGCTAGCTGAAGAGCTGGCAAAAAGCTTAGATACCGAACTTATTCAGTGGCACATTAAATCGACCACCAAAGCGCAGCAAGGTTTGTATGAATACGATGCGGTTTCGCGCCTGCGCGACAGCCAGCTGGGCGACGAGCGCGTACACAATATTAGTAACTACATAGTCAAAGGCAAACTGTGGCAAGCATTTACTTACGCCGACCAACACGGTAAACGCCCTGTATTATTAATAGATGAAATAGACAAAGCCGATATTGAGTTTCCAAACGATCTACTGTTAGAGCTCGATAAAATGGAATTTCATGTTTACGAAACCAGCGAGCGAGTAGTAGCAAAAGAGCGCCCTATTGTGATCATCACCTCTAATAACGAAAAAGAGCTGCCCGACGCATTTTTACGCCGCTGCTTTTTTCATTACATTGATTTTCCATCTGCCGATGAAATGCAGCAAATTATTGACGTGCACTACCCTAATGTTAAGCAAGATTTAGTACGCCAAGCACTCGAAGTGTTTTTTAACCTACGCGAAGCAAACGGCCTTAAAAAGAAGCCATCTACCAGCGAATTACTCGACTGGTTAAAGCTACTTATGGCAGAAGATATAGACGCAAAAACACTCCACGACAAAGCTAAAAAAGGCGGTTTAATGCCAATGTTTGGCGCATTACTTAAAAATGAGCAAGACATAAGCCTAATCGAAAAACTCGCGTTTATGAGCCGTCGTTAACATGTTAGTACAGTTTTTTTTCACGCTGCGTAAATACCGTTTACCGGTAAGCCTGCGCGAGTTGCTTGATTTAATTAACGCCTTAAAAAAGGGTGTTATATTTGCCGACGTAGACGCCTTTTACCATTTAGCACGCACCATAATGGTAAAAGACGAAACCCACTTTGACCGCTTCGACAAAGCCTTTAGCGACTACTTTAGTGGTATTGCTGATTTAGACTTACTCGAGAGCTTAAAGCAACAGCACAACTTACCAGAAGATTGGCTGCGTAAAGAGTTTGAAAAAAACCTTAGCGATGAAGAAAAAGCGCAACTAAAAGCCATGGGCGGCCTCGACGAGCTAATGAAAACCCTAAAAGAGCGTTTAGAAGAGCAACAAAAACGCCACGCAGGCGGTAATAAATGGGTTGGCACCGGCGGCACCTCACCTTTTGGTGCTTATGGCTATAACCCCGAAGGTGTGCGCATAGGCCAAGACGGCAACCGTAACCGCCAAGCAGTAAAAGTGTGGGATAAACGCGAATATCGCAATTTAGACTCCGACCGTGAAATTGGCTCGCGTACTATTAAACTTGCCCTTAAAAAACTGCGTAAATTTGCCCGCACTGGCGCCAGCGACACGCTAGATTTAAACGAGACCATTCGCGCTACCGCAAAACAAGGCGGCATGCTTGACGTAAAAATGGCACCAGAGCGCCACAATGCAGTAAAAGTACTCATGCTGTTTGATATTGGCGGCTCAATGGATGACTACATTCATACCTGCGAAGAATTATTTAGCGCCGCCCATGGCGAATTTAAACACTTAGAGTTTTACTACTTTCATAACTGCCTATACGAAAATGTTTGGCAAGACAACGAACGCCGTCACTCAAACGTAATAGACACCATGACGCTAATTAATAAGTTTACCAGCGACTACAAAGTAATATTTGTAGGCGATGCCACTATGGGCCCGTACGAAATAGCCTACCCCGGCGGCTCGGTAGAGCACTACAACGAAGAGCCCGGCAGTGTATGGTTACAACGTGTCACAAATCACTTTGATAAAGTGGCTTGGCTCAACCCACAACCCGTTGAACACTGGCCGTACTATCAATCAATAGGTTTTATTAAAGAGCTGATGAACAACCGCATGTATGCGCTGAGTTTAGATGGAATAAGTAGAGCGATAAAAGAGCTGAGTTGATATTGCTATTAATGTCAGCTCAGTACAAGTAAATGTCACTCAAAAAGTAGTAAAGGCAGACGCGACTCCATTCTCTATTACTTTTGTGAGTGTTTAATGACATGTAACTGACTACAAGTAGATTATGGACCTAAGAAGTATGGATAAATCAGATAATGAAAACATAGCACACACGGTCAAACTTTATTTGTTTGAAGCGAAAGATCATCCAATAAATGATGAGTGTAGAAAGTATAAAATTCAGTTACTAGCATACTCATCGCTGGCATACTTTTTGTTACTATTCCTCAAAGGTCGAGAAATTACTTCTTTTTTAGGAATAAAGATTGATCCAGGAGTATCTTCTCTTACATTAGCTGGGGCACTATGTTTTATAATTGCTTACTATATGTTTGTTTACTGGTTAACATTACAAGAATCAATCAACAGTTGGTGCATCAAAAGTGGTAAGTCATCAAGTCCTATTAAAAAACAAAATATTAGTGATACCTTTGATTTTATCCCTTCATCTTCTTTAGCAGTAAATAATTCGAAGGCTATTGCTGCACGTGAAGAGAGTAATGATGCTTTTTACAAAATAGATCGCTTAATACCAGAAGATTGGCGTGAAGAAAGTCTCAAAGCAGAGTTGGCAACACTTGAAAAGTTTACAAAGAACAATAACTTTAAAAATACCATTCCATCTAGCTATGAAAATCTAAGTGATACATATGAGCACTACTTCAATTCGCTAACTACAATTGCAATAAACTTTCAAGAGATGCATAAGCGCTTAAAGCTAGGAGGGAAAATAAATCAAAGTAATTTAGACGACGTTGAATATAAATTACAACAATTAAAAGAATTTTACGGAGATAACCAGCCTGAATTAGTTGTTGTACTCCCTATGGCAAGGCAAGTTCATCAAAAAATGAAATCGTTAGCTGATTATTACAGCGGAATCACGACAACATTCCAACAAGTTGAAAATGAAAGGTGTCAGATAATAAACAATATTTTGAAATCCAATGACTACTTGTCAGAGCAAATTTATACAAAATTAGATAGCTTATCTTTAAAAAGAAACTTTTTTAACGAAACATTGCCATATAAACTAATCCCTTTTGGTTACTCGAATTTGGTAATACTTTTAACAGTATATTTTTTTGTTTGCCCAGCAGCTAAGTGAAGGAAACCCTCACTCGTATTTTTAGCTTGTTTAAGTGTAGCGAGAAAATAGGTATCAAACACTACATTGAGATCAAAAAATCACATTAAGGTCAGGTCTTTTTTTTGACTTTTAAGATAAATAAGCGGGTTTACCTAAATGCCTCATTCATTTTGATAAGGCTTATAAAACTCTACAACTCAGCTATATGATTCAATGTCTCAGGATGACGCTGCACAAGCTTTAATAAAGTAATTGCTTGCCCATTAGGCGCGCTACGTCCTTGCTCCCAGTTTTCGAGTGTTCTCGCTGATGTATGTAAAATGTTTGCAAATACACCACGCGACATATTAAATTTTTCTCGAATATTTACTATTTCATCAGGTGAAATAGCAAGATCGTTAAACTCATTTACTGTATGGGTACGCAATGTAAGTTTGCCTTGTGAGTGTGCTTTAGCATCAACAAGGGCTGTAGTTAATTCTGAAAATAAATCACGTTTGCTCATTTTTCCATACCTCTAAAAACGCTTTTAATTGCTTTTTATGATCTGCTGTTAAATCTGTCACTTCGTTTTTACTGTAGATAGTTAGTAAGTAAAAACGTGTTTTATCGTCCAAATAATAATATATAACTCTTGAGCCGCCGCGTTTACCTTTCCCCTTGCTCGCAACTCGTATTTTACGTAAGCCACCTGTACCTTGAATCACATCGCCCTGTTTTGGGTTAACCATTAGATCTGCTTGAAATAAACGATATTCGTCATCATTCAAGTACTGTGCTCGGTACTTTTCAAATACAATTGATTCAACAAATAAGCTTTTCATACGCCAAAGTATACGCAATTAGCGTACAAATGCAATGTACGCTAATTTATTGCTTTATTGAATTTTTTTACTTACATCATCATCCACACAACAAATGCCACAGAAAAACCGACTAAGTACAGTAGCCCTACCCAGCTTAAACTTTTAAGTAGTACGCCGTGTTTAATGCTGGGCTCAGAGCGCACTAGGCTAAAGTTTAGCCAAGCAAATATAGGAGTGGTTACAAATGACAGTGTCATGGCAAAGGTAAGCATAGGACCTAAGGCTGATTCAAAAAATAAAATAACCGCCATACCAGCAAGTGCTTGCAGTATTAGCCATGTGTTTAAGCTGTGTTTTGATTGCTTAAAACCAAGTAATTTATGCGATTCGTTTAAAGTACGCGCATAACCATCTAGTACCGTTAATGTGGTGCCAAACATACATAAAAAAGCGATGGCTGATACTAGCGGCCTTGCCCACTCGCCAATGGTAAGTGCGTACATATCAATAAGCTGTTTGGCAAAAGCGACCCCACCGAGTTCTATATTACTGCTTTGCCCGTATTGCACTAATACACCTAAGCTAAAAAACACCAGCGCTAAGCCTGCGGTTAACCAGTAACCCACGTTAAAGTCGAATAAGCCTTCGCGTTTAGATATTGTTTGTTGTGTTTGTTTTTCTTTTAACCACAGTGAGCTAAGTGCGGATATTTCAATGGGGGCGGGCATCCAACCCATTAGTGCCACCATAAAGCTAAGCATGGCTAACTCATACGGCGAAGGGCCTACATAGTCAGCAGGTGCCATTGGGCCATTACTAAAGGCAATAGCAAGTGCTATTAATGTTGCTAATGTAAGTAGCCCCATAATGCCTTTTGCCACGTTATCTAGCGCTTTAAAGTGCCCTAGCAAAAGTATGGTTAAGCACACGCCAAGTAAAATCCAACACAGCAGTGTTATTTCTATTGTGATAGGTAGTGCGTAATGCAACAAGCTTGCGGTGAGTAATAATACGCCTGCGGTATTAACGATAGCGGCAACAACATTTAGGACAATGAAGCTGTAAAAATAAAATGGCCCTTTGCTTTTATAACCCTCTACTAGGCTATTTTTGGTAGCGAGTGTGTACTCCATGCCAAAGCGAAAAAATGGGTACTTTAAAACGTTTACTACTAAAATAAGCCAAAATAATTGCCAGCCAAATATGGCTCCCGCTTGGGTTGATGCCACTAAATGTGAACCACCAATTGCAGCGGTTGCCATTAGAATTCCCGGCCCCAATGCATTTAAGCGAGTTTGCCAATTTGATACTACAGAGCGCATGTGTGTACTTACTGTTTATTTATAATAATGAATAAATTACAGAGTTTTAACGCAAAATGAAAGCTGAAAAGTATTAATAAATGAGGGGGTAAAACGAAGCTAATAAATAATGGTTTTAGGCCCTAAAAGTTAGGGCCTAAACTCTAAAAACGTTAACGAAGATCCATCTCTTGGATGATTTCGTGTGCAATTTCTGGGGTTGTTATTTCTGGTTTTTCATGCAAATTAGCTTTAATTTGCCCTTTGCGATGTTTTAGTGACGTATCTAGTTTTTTTGCGGCACTACTAATTGCTGGATACAGCACTTCGTTTTCGCCCTTAACCGATATACGTGCACCTTCGTAAATAGTGCTAATTTCCGCTTGAAGCTTGTTGTGAACTTTAGAAAGAATAATGTCGAGCGCGATCAAAGATGGAAAGTGATTCGCTATTTTTGAAAACTTTTCGTTTACGTGTTCTCTAATTGAATCAGTAACGTCAACATGGTGACCTGTAAGATTAATTTTCATTTTATATCCTTTTATGTGTTACTTCATAGTTAGTATTGGGGGCAATATGAATTAACACAAGGATAAATGTAACTATTTAAGCAAATATTTGTTAGTAAAGCTGATTTAGATCACTCACTGAGCATTAAACATGCAAAAGCCCGCATTATACGGGCTCTTTAAGCGGTTAAATAACATACTAACCGCGTTGTATTTGTGCTATTAATCTGTGTATGAACAGCAATAATCAGCAAAATCGCTTACTTTTACCTTAAAGCTTACGTTTGCATCAACATTAAATGATTCGCCCGCATTAAATGTTTTCCACTCGCTTTCACCTGGCAATAAAATATCCCACTGTCCTGCTAATAATTCCATACATTCTTTTTGGTTAGTGTCGAACACAAACTCACCTGGTTGCATAAAGCCTAATGTTTTTGCTTCACCACTGCCTAATAAAACGGTTCGGCTTGACACTTTGCCATCAAAATACACATTGGCTTTTTTAATTACACTAACATTTTCGAACTTTGACATATTTAGCTCCTGCTAATAATTTAAGATTTTTATTTATAAATTTTATCGCACTACCTTGCCTGATAGCTTACTTTCTTGCAAGGAAAGCAGTATTGCTTTAAGTGAAGTTGTTTCATATTCGGGCATAAAAAAACCCGCAACATATGCGGGTTTTTCAATTGCTTACTTTATTTAATCAAAGGCGATTAAAAAAGTTCGTTTGCTTTGTTTACTATGTTCTCAACAGTAAAGCCAAAGTGCTCAAACAGCTCACCAGCAGGTGCTGACTCACCAAAGGTAGTCATACCTACTACTGCGCCATTTAGGCCAACGTACTTGTACCAGTAATCAGCAATACCTGCTTCTACTGCTACGCGGCGTGAAACAGATGCTGGCAATACACTTTCTTTGTATGCTGCGCTTTGCGTTTCAAAAGCATCAGTACACGGCATAGATACAACACGTACCTTTTTACCTTGCTTGCGTAGTTCGCTTGCAGAATCTTGTGCTAGTTGCACTTCAGAACCCGTTGCAATGAAAATAAGCTCTGGATTGCCGTCGCAGCTAAGGATGTAACCACCCTTTTTAACGTCGCTCAGTTGCTGTGCGTTACGTGCTTGTTGCTCTAAACCTTGGCGAGTAAAGATTAGTGATGTAGGACCGTCTTTACGCTCAATAGCTTGTTGCCATGCAATTGCCGACTCCACTTGGTCACATGGACGCCAGTTGTATAAGTTAGGCGTTAAACGCATGCTTGCAATTTGCTCTACTGGTTGGTGAGTTGGACCATCTTCACCTAAACCAATTGAATCGTGCGTGTATACAAAAATGCTTGGTTGCTTCATTAATGCAGCCATACGTACGGCATTTTTTGCATATTCAACAAACATTAAGAACGTAGCACCGTAAGGAATAAAGCCTTTATGCAGCGCAATACCATTCATAATTGCCGACATACCAAACTCACGTACACCGTAATAAATGTAGTTACCGCTTGCATCGTCGCGTGTTAAGCCTTTAGAGCCATCCCAAATTGTTAGGTTTGAGCCTGCTAAATCGGCTGAGCCACCCATAAATTCTGGTAATAACGGACCAAATGCATTTAATGCATTTTGCGACGCTTTACGAGACGCTGGGTTTGCTGGATTTGCTTGCAGCTCTTCAATGTATGCTTGAGATTTTTCAGCCCAATCGCCTGGCAGTTCGTTGTTAATACGACGCTTGTATTCTGACGCTAGCTCTGGGTATGCTTTTGCGTATGCTGCAAATTTTTCGTCCCAGCTTGATTCAAGCTGTTGGCCTTTTTCTTTGCCATCCCACTGTGCGTAAATATCATCAGGAATCTCGAAAGCATCGCCAGTCCAACCTAAAAATTCACGAGACGCTTTAATTTCGTCCTCACCTAGTGGTGCACCATGGCAGTCGTGGCTACCCGACTTATTAGGTGAGCCGTAACCAATAATTGTTTTACAACAAATTAGTGATGGCTTATCGGTAACACTTTTAGCTTCTGCGATTGCAGCACTTATAGCATCGCTGTCGTGGCCATCAACACCGCTAATTACATGCCAACCGTACGCTTTAAAGCGAGCTGGCGTATCATCGGTAAACCAACCTTCTACTTCGCCATCGATTGAAATGCCGTTGTCATCCCAAAATGCAACAAGTTTACCTAGGCCTAATGTGCCTGCAAGTGAACCAGCTTCATGAGAAATACCTTCCATTAAGCAGCCGTCGCCCATAAATGCATAGGTAAAGTGATCAACAATATCGTGACCTTCACGGTTAAACTGTGCAGCTAGCGCTTTTTCGGCAATTGCCATACCTACTGCGTTAGTGATCCCTTGACCTAACGGGCCCGTAGTAGTTTCGATTCCTGGTGCATAACCGTACTCTGGGTGACCAGGTGTTTTTGAATGCATTTGACGGAAGTTTTTAATTTCGTCTAACGGTAAATCATAACCCGTTAAATGTAATAAAGAATAAATAAGCATTGAACCGTGGCCGTTCGATAATATAAAGCGATCTCGGTCAGCCCACTCTGGGTTTGTTGGGTTATGTTTTAGATAATCGCGCCATAATACTTCTGCGATATCTGCCATGCCCATAGGGGCTCCAGGATGACCAGATTTGGCCTTTTGTACTGCGTCCATTGACAAGACACGAATAGCATTTGCAAGTTCTTTGCGAGATGGCATGAATTCTCCTACCTTAATATATTTTTGCGCGGGTATTTATGTATTCGATTATGCCGCCGTATAACTTGGCGACTAGTGTATAGTCCATTCTTACTTATTGTAGGGGCGGTGTGCAATTAAAAACCCATAATAATAGGTCATTATGAATATTTTTTGAGACCGAAAAGTTATTAAATATTTTATTTAGACGTCTAGGCGTAAAAACACTATGCAAGGTGTTTTGTTTTCGATAAAATACGCCCCTTAATTTTTAAGCGCTAATACCGACGTTTGTGAAGCGCAATATTTGTGAGCAGAAATACAATGGCAAAACATTTATTTACTTCTGAATCTGTTTCTGAAGGTCATCCGGATAAAATCGCCGATCAAATCTCTGATGCGGTACTTGATGCTATCCTTGAGCAAGATTCTCATGCCCGAGTTGCGTGTGAAACTTACGTAAAAACCGGTATGGTTATGGTTGGTGGTGAAATCACTACTAGCGCATGGGTTGATATCGAAGAAATTACACGTAAAACAATTCGCGACATTGGCTACACTAATTCAGATATGGGTTTTGATGCAGATTCATGTGCAATTTTAAACACTATTGGTAAACAGTCTCCTGACATTAACCAAGGTGTTGACCGTACTAGCCCAGAAGAGCAAGGCGCTGGCGATCAAGGCTTAATGTTTGGTTACGCATGTAACGAAACTGAAGTACTAATGCCTGCTCCTATTACCTACTCACACCGTTTAGTGCAGCGCCAAGCACAGGTTCGTAAAAGCGGCGAGCTTAACTGGTTACGCCCAGATGCAAAATCACAAGTTACGTTTGCATACGAAAACGGCAAGCCAGTAGGTATTGATGCTGTTGTACTTTCTACGCAGCACAGCGAAGATATTTCACAAAAAGATTTAATCGAAGCGGTGATGGAAACTATCATCAAGCCAGTACTTCCTGCTGAGCTAATTACTAGCGCGACTAAGTTTTTTATTAACCCAACAGGTCGCTTTGTAATTGGCGGACCAATGGGCGATTGTGGCTTAACCGGTCGTAAAATCATTGTAGATACCTACGGCGGCATGGCTCGTCACGGTGGCGGTGCTTTCTCTGGTAAAGATCCATCAAAAGTTGACCGTAGTGCTGCCTATGCTGCACGTTATGTTGCTAAAAACATTGTTGCTGCTGGCCTTGCTGATAAGTGTGAGCTACAAGTATCGTACGCTATTGGTATTGCAGAGCCTACGTCTATAAGCGTAGAAACCTTTGGTACCAGCAAGCTAGAAGAAAGCCGTTTAATTGAGCTTATTCGTGAGCACTTTGACTTGCGCCCTTACGGTTTAATTAAAATGCTTGATTTAGAGCGCCCTATCTACCTTCCAACGGCGGCTTACGGCCACTTTGGTCGTGAAGAGTTCCCTTGGGAGCGTACCGATAAAGCAGAAGCACTTCGCGCTGCTGCTGGCCTTTAAGCCAACATACTATTAAAAATATAAACGGCCCTTTTAAGGGTCGTTTTTATATCTAAAGCTTATTATTCAAGCCGTGAAACATAAATCACTCTCGAATTGTTTTGCACTTTCGGTATATACTCGTTTTACTATAAAAGCTTAGGGAATTAAAAATGGCCGACAACTTTCGTGTTACCTTTGTAGGACTCGCTGAGGGCGTTGACAGCAAAGCTGTTACTGCCATGCTTGCTACTAAATTAAAAACATCAAATGAAAAAGTGTCGCTTTTTTTTAATGGTAAACCGCTATTTGTGCCAAGCAATAAAGACAAAGCCCTAAAGCAAGCCAAACTACTTGCCAGCTTAGGTATTAAAAGTAAGCTGCAGGCTGTTACCAACCCTAATCAAAATACTCAACTGGCAAGTGCAACGAGTAGCCAGCGCGATGACAGAATTTTTGATGCGCTTGATTACATTACCAGTAGCTTAATTCGCCTTGAAGAAAAACTAGACGAGCTTGAACAGCGCCTACCCGAGGTTGAAGCCACAGCAATTACCGATGAACACATAGAGTGGCAAGACGATGATCTTATGCTTGATGATGAGTTGCTCACGCCACTGCAAAAACGCAGTAATGTGTTGTTATATTCACTCATAGCAACTGTGGTTACTTTGCTTATTTTATTAGCAATATATTTAACCGTCCCTAACTTATTCTCTTTTTAATTACGGGGTGAAATCCTAAAGTGAGCAATAAACGTGCAACAATAAGAGCGTCTGTCCGCGAACTGCGTAATAATTTATCAAGTAACCAACAATTAATTGCCGCCCAATCGCTAAAAGTGAATTTTATTCAATACTTAAATGGCAAAAAAAACACTAAAAAAGAGCATATTGCCATTTATTTTAGTAACGACGGCGAGTTAGATACCTCATTGTTAATTAATGAATTATGGGATAAAGGGCACACCCTTTACCTACCTGTAATCCACCCCTTTAACGGGGCTAATTTACTATTTCAGCGTTATGAAAAAAACTCACCCATGAAGGCAAACCGCTATGGTATCTTGGAACCTAAGCTCAATTGTACTCAAATATGCCCGTTACCAGAGCTTGATTACCTACTTATGCCATTAGTGGCATTTGATAACCAAGGTAATCGCTTAGGAATGGGGGGTGGGTTTTACGATCGGACATTGGCGCGGCTACACCAGCAACACTGGCAAAAGCCGCAACTTATTGGTTTAGCACATGAATGCCAAAAAGTAACAGCTTTACCCATAGAATCATGGGATGTGCCACTTAAAACAATTATCACCCCAAATAAAACCTACTGTTGGTAAAGCGTTACTTTGTATACCAGCAGAAATTTTTGACATAAATGAGCATAAAACAATGACACAAGACGAATTAAAAAAAGCAGCTGCTTGGGCAGCGTTAGAGTTTGTAAAAGAGAACACTATTGTAGGCGTAGGTACAGGCTCAACGGTTAATCACTTTATTGATGCACTAGGCTCAATAAAAGACACCATTAAAGGTGCGGTTTCTAGTTCAGAAGCCTCAACAGCTCGTTTAAAAGCGCTAGGCATTGAAGTATTTGAACTTAATGACGTTGATGTTTTAGATGTATACGTTGACGGCGCTGATGAAATTAACGCCCATAACGAAATGATTAAAGGCGGCGGTGCAGCCCTTACTCGTGAAAAAATAGTAGCAGCGGTAGCTAAACAATTTGTGTGCATTGTAGATGACACCAAATTAGTAGCAACCTTGGGTGGTTTTCCACTGCCGGTTGAAGTTATACCCATGGCACGCAGTTACGTAGCACGCGAATTATTAAAACTTGGTGGTGATCCTGTGTATCGCCAAGGTGTAGTTACCGATAACGGTAACGTTATTTTAGATGTACATAATTTAAAAATTACCCAAGCTAAACAACTTGAAACACAAATTAATCAAATTGTTGGCGTAGTTACCAACGGCCTATTCGCAGAGCGTGGCGCTGATAAAGTGATTATCGGCACTAAAAATGGGCCACAAATTAAATAGGATGAGGTTATGAGTAAGGTATCGTTGGCAAAAGACAAAATTAAAATTCTTTTGCTTGAAGGTGTTCACCAAAGCGCTGTTGAAACGCTAAAACGTAACGGTTATAGCAACATCGACTATGTTAAAACATCCTTACCTGAGGACGAGCTAAAAGAACGTATTAAAGACGTACACTTTGTGGGGCTTCGTTCTCGTACTCATATTAACCAAGCTGTGTTAGAAGCAGCTGAAAAGCTCGTTGCGGTTGGCTGTTTTTGTATTGGCACCAACCAGGTTGACTTAAATGCGGCGCGCGAACGTGGTATTGCTGTATTTAACGCACCATTTTCTAACACCCGCTCGGTTGCAGAGCTTGTACTTGGTGAAATACTGTTGCTATTACGCGGTATTCCTCAGCGTAATGCTGCTGCACATCGTGGCGGCTGGTTAAAAACCGCAAACGGCTCGTTTGAAGCTCGTGGTAAAACATTGGGTATTATTGGCTATGGCCACATTGGTACCCAGTTAGGTATTATGGCCGAAAATATTGGTATGCATGTTGAGTTTTACGATATTGAAGATAAGTTATCACTTGGCAACGCTAAGCAAGTACATAATTTAACTCAGCTATTACAACGCTCTGATATTATTACTTTGCATGTACCTGAAACCCCACAAACTAAGAACCTTATTGGTACTGCCGAACTTGCGGTTATGAAACAGGGCGCTATTTTAATTAATGCGTCTCGCGGTACTGTAGTTGATATTGATGCATTGGCAGAAGCGCTTACCGACAAAAAACTCAGCGGCGCAGCAATCGATGTATTCCCGGTTGAGCCTAAATCTAACGATGAAGAGTTTGTATCGCCACTGCGTAATTTCGACAATGTTATTTTAACGCCGCACATTGGTGGTTCAACTCAAGAAGCACAAGAAAACATTGGTATTGAAGTAGCTGGAAAACTAGCTAAATACTCAGATAACGGCTCAACTATTACTGCTGTTAACTTCCCTGAGGTTTCACTACCAGAGCTTGCTAATCGTAGTCGCTTACTGCATGTACATCACAACCGTCCTGGCGTATTAACACAAATAAACCAAGCGTTTGCGCAGCACGGTATTAACATTGCCGCGCAGTACCTACAAACGGATGAGTCAATTGGTTATGTAGTTATTGATGTAGATACCGACCACTCAGAAGTTGCCCTTAAAGAGCTAAGCGCTGTTGAAGGCACGATAAGAGCACGTATTCTGCACTAACTAATTTAAGTTTTAGAAAATTTTAAGCCGCGTTTGCTTTATAACAAACGCGGCTTTTTTATTGTCCTACTTAGCGGTAAAACTAATTAAAAGAGTAATAAATTTAATTTTGATTAACGGCCTGCTCTATTCTTTTATCTGGTACTAACCATAACAGCGCCACTGCCACATATATTACTTGTGCTAACCATGGTGCTACAAATGCTACGCCTACTGCCGATAAGTAAAGCGCCATAGACACTTTGCCTTTCCAGTCTGCACCGATTGCTTTGCGCAATACAGAGCTGCAGCCATCTGTCGCCATTATGCTGCGTTGTAAAATATTATACGCAATCGCCGCCATAAACAGCACGGCACCATAAGTCGCGGTAGGTAGTGGCTCAAAGTGATTACCTCCCATCCAACTGGTCGAAAACGGGAATAATGATAACCAAAAAAGTAAATTTAAATTTGACCACAATACCCCACCCGAAACACTGCCAGCAGCGTGTAATAAATGATGATGGTTATTCCAGTAAATCCCTACGTATACAAAACTTAAAACATAGCTAAAAAAGTTAGGGAGCATAGGCACAAGTGCTTCAATTCCCGCGCCTTCAGGTATTTTTAGCTCCAATACCATAATGGTAATAATAATTGCCAACACACCATCACTAAAAGCTTCTAATCGACCTTTTCCCATCTGTAACCCCATTCAACTTTAAGTAATTAGTTTGAGCCTTAATGGCTATTTAATATGATAAATAACAGTTTTTGTAGTAATGAATACTAACGATTAAATGAGTGCTGGTAAACTAATTGTTAATTTTGAGAGTTAACACCTAGTCTAAACGCAAAATTTACGCATAAAAAAGCGCGAGTTAAACTCACGCTTTAATTATGTGTATCGTGCTATCATTTTTAACTGATATCGCGATTGCTATAGCTACTTTTAGTCGCCTTTAACTTCTAGATTAATGTACTCTACAAGCTTTTCAGGCTGGCCTATTAGCATCATTATTTGTTGGTTAACTTCCATCATAGTTTTGCCTTCAGGTAGTTTTGCCGACACGCTAAATGAATTTAAGCCTTTAACAAAGCCGCTAATCGCTTCTGCAATTTCTTCAGTTACTGGCGCTTGCTGTAGCTGCTGCTCAACCATCATTTGCATTTGCTCAACACTCATACCTTGCTTAATAAGCTCGCTTTCTAGCAATGCTTTAAGCTCGCCTTGGTTATTAAGTTCAAAGTTAACACTGCGCGGCTCTAACTTACTCATAGCTTGCATTATTAGCGTTTGCTGCTGTAATTCTTGCTCATAAGTTAAAGGTTCGCTGCCCGCTGCTTGCTGCGCTTTACTGATCGCAAGCGATGCATCCATAAGTGCTTGTGTGTTTGCCAGACCCATATTCATATTAAAGCTAACAATGTCTTTTGCATCTAACTTAACTACCACATCGCTGTCGCCCGATTTTTCATCGTAATCAAGTGATGAATGTAAATCGTAACTGGCCGACGCTAACATAGTATTTGTATCGGCTGGTAATTTAGCCACAAAGTCTTTATTAAATTGAAAGCTTTTTACATCAAATGTAGTGTGTGGTGAAATTTTATCGGTTTCGTAGCCTGTCACTTCAATGCTTTGAATACTGGCAACATTATCGCCTTCAGAACTAATGACTTCCATATTGCTAATTTCTACACTATTGGAAATAACACTAGCCGATAAGTCTGCATACTTAAATGTAGCGCCGGTTTGCTCGCTCACTAGTGCTAGTTGCTTATCTATTTCTGCACGTACTTCTTTAGTGGCTACGTGATTTGCATAACTTACGCCACCAACACCGGCAGCTACAATTGCTGCAGCTATAACTAACTTTTTCATGTTATTTCCTTATTTAAGTCTTTATATAAATTGTTTCAGCTCAAGAGTAACATTGCAGAACATCACCGATAAGCGTTTTTGCTAATTAATTAAACTAAGTAACTCATGTACTGTTTTTATCGGGGTGATCTTAGCGCCCAGCCCTTCCATTGATTTATGGTAATTACGAAATGGAATAAATATTTCCGTAAAGCCATGTTGCGCAGCTTCTTTAACGCGCGGTACGCCACTGTCTATTGGGCGTACGTCGCCATTTAAGCTCAGCTCTCCCATAATACAAGTGGTACGTGGCACCACAAAATCATTTAAGCTGCTAAGTAGCGCAGCAACCAACGCTAAATCTATACAGGTTTCTGATTCATCAATTTTTAAGCCACCCACTATATTAAAAAACGTATCGTGAAATATTTTAGTTTTTGTGTGCTTACGCAGTATGCCGGTGAGCATTTTTATTCGGTTCATGTTTAAACCAACGCAAACACGCTGCGGAAATTCCGCCTCAATCTCAGTGGTTAAACATTGAATTTCGAGTAATAAATTACGATTACCTTTACGAATACACGTAATTGCAGAGCCAGGTGAATCTGTAGTTGAGCCTGATAAAAATATTTCGCTGGGGTTATCAACGCTGAGCATACCGCGTTCGCACATTCTAAAAATACCGACTGTATCTATATCACCAAAGCGGTTTTTATTTGCTCGTAAGGTACGAATTTGCCCATCGTTAGTATCTATATGCAATAGTGCGTCAACTATATGCACCAGCGTTTGCGGACCAGCTATTTCGTTGTTTTTATTTACATGGGCAATAATGAACATAGTGACATCATTTTGCTTACAGTATTGCGTAAGTGCTTGCGCGGCACTTTTTACTTGCGAAGGCGAGCCTGGGCTACCGTTAGCTGTGTCGGTGACCACTGCTTGAATGGAGTCTATTACTGCAAACTTAATTTTATTTTTATCGAGTTCTTCAATGATGGTTTCAACACTGGTTTCGGAAAGTAAATAAAGCGCATCAGGGTTATAATTTAACTTTAAACGATTCACTCTGTTTTTAAACTGCGATAAAGATTCTTCTGCGGTACAGTAAAGTGAGGGCATGCGTTGTGACATTCGTGCCACTAAATCAGATAACAAGGTTGTTTTACCAGCCCCTGGATCGCCAGAGATTATATTAACTGACCCCGTTGTTACACCGCCACTTAAAACACGATCGAGCTCGCCAATTTCAGTTAACTGTTTTTCAGTTTCTGCGGTAGCAATATCATTAATTTTTTTAGAACCGCCACCAATCCCCCCAGCATAACCACCTACACTTACGCGTGCCGATGCTTTTTTACTTTGCCCTGCTGACGGTTTAAATTCTGCTAATGTGTTCCATGCACCACAGCGGCATTGACCTTGCCAACGTTGGTAGTTCATGCCACATTCGGTACAAACAAACTCTACTTTTGCCGCTTTAGCCATTTATAACTTTACCTACTATTCTTTAATTTTAAAAATACTTAATGTTAAGTGCTTATTTTACCATTTTAAACTTTCGCCTAACAATGAGTCATACCAACAAGATAATTTAGCACTACTATTATTATCTATAAATGCTGTTTTCTTTTTTACTATACTTTAGGGCATACTTATTGCTTGAATAATAGTTTAAAGTAACTTGCCAATAAATTGGTATTTAACACATAATAACAAGCGCTAAACTGTAGTTACTCGAATAATCGTACCTATATTAACAACAATAACACGATACGACATTTATTGAGTTTTCTAATAAATGGATTTAATAGTATACCTACTTTTTTAATTAGACGGTGATGGTTTTATAAATGGCTGAAGACATACTGCTCAAGCACGAAGATCTTATATCTGAATTAAAACATTATTTAGGCAACCCTAAATTTGATTTAATTTTTAAGTCTAAAATAGCTGGGCTTACAAAGCCTGAACAATTTTTAATGAAAATGGAAATGACACGCTTATCTCAGCCGATAGCGCGCTTTATTGACTTACGTGGTTTAGTGACTGGGCAGGTAAAGCCTTATGATCACAATGGCAAACAACATTTCATGGATGAAACAGCGATTGAAGTATTTGAAGCTGCGCTAAAACAACACGGTGGTTATACTCTCGCCGTTTATGAGGCAGTGATGAACACCGAAAATAATCATCGGGTGTTACAACGCAAAGCCACAGAAAAAATTGCAGAGCAAGCCATTGATGACTCCCTTAATACAAATATTATAAAGTTTGCCTCTTATGAAAACCGCCGTGAAGAGCGAATGAACTATTCAATTAAAGTAACGGTTGAGTACAACGACAAAAAAAGCATTGCTGCTAGCACTTCCGATATATCCCTCAGTGGTTGTAAAATAAAGCTAGCCACTCGTTATGTGCTAAAAAAAGGGCATTTAATCGCCATGCGTTTGGTAGGCCTAGAGCAAGACTTTGAGCTAGGTTTAAAAAATGGCATTCAGTATGAGGTTGTCGCCGTAGAAAATATTTCTAAAGAGTTTAATCATATTCGTTTAAAACGCACCTTTATTGAAAATAATGAAGCATTTGATAATTTTTTAGAAAGCTTTATCCACGGTAATAAACGTCGCTATAAAGTAAACCTTGATAATACGCTCGATGCTGTGGTTTCTAAGGGTTACGAGCAATACTATATTCCACGCGTCACCTCTTTATATGTATTTTTAAGTAAAAAAGACAATGTACTTTATCCTAGCTTAAGTCTAACCACCGAAAACAACATTTTTATTCAACGTTACTTTACCGATGAACGCCAAAACCCTTGTTTATACAGTGTGCTTAATGAGCAACGTATTAATGCATTACTTTTAAAACAGACTCCAGTTAAAGAAGATTATTTATATACTTTTACTCATATTTCAGCGGGCAAAATTTATTATTATTCTGCAACACGTAATGAGCTTGAACAAAACCCTCAGCTAAAAAACTTATTTTTAGCTTTTGGCAGTCAAAAAGACACCTGGCAGTGCTTTAAAATACAAATTATGCCAAGCCATCCAGATGACTCATTTATTCCTTTATCGTTACCAAACACTGTAAGTAAAAATATTGAAAAGCTCAATAAGCCGCCTTCTCCTCGGGTAGAAGGGTTAGTGAAAAATGTAAAATATATGGTGGTACTAACTGCTATTGGTAATAAAACTGAACAGCAACACTATCAGCAATTAAATTACGATAAAGCTTTGATTAATCAATTGAAGCATTTTGGCCATAGCAAAAGTAAGTCTGCGCCTTATTTAGATATTGTACCTTTAGAGTATGTAAATCTTCGCTCTGATAAGCGCTACTTATATAAAACGAATGTGTCGATTAGCGTAAACGATGAGGTAGTACATGGCCTTACTCGCGACTTTTCGGTTATGGGCTTGCAGCTTGAATGCAAACAACCAGTAAGCTTAAAAAAAGGCGACATTGTTTTACTCTCGTTTCCTGACTTACAAAAAATAACCAAAACATATCAGCTTAGTGAGCTAAAGTACGAAGTGATGGCTGTAAATAAGTCGTTCACTATTATTAATTTAAAAGCCAGCCGAGTTGCCGACTTACCCCATGCTGGAGTGCTGTTTTTTACGCAGTTAATTAACAGTAATAAAGATAAACTAAAAGTGTCAGAAGAAGCGCCTAAAGTGCCTGGGCTCTCTACAGCACTTAGAAATATGGTAACTAAAAGCGTTTGCCAGTTCCCACTTTATTTACATAAAGAAGGAGCGCACTTTAAAGCAGGTGCAATTGGCTTTGGCTTATACCCTAGCCCACTACATGTGCTTTTACAAAACTTTGGTTTGTTGGGTAATAAAACCGATTTATCGAGCATTATTACTGATGAGCAAATCGTTAATGTGATCACCCCACAGATAAAAGATCTTAGCCGCCAAGATCCGCCAAGCGCCTTTACACTTGTGATTAATTTTGATCCCCGTAAGGGCAGTATTTCAGAGTCTATTACCAGTTATTGCATAGCAGGTGAGGATTATAATGATTTTCAGGAACAAATAAGCAAAGGCTTAAAGTCGAATCTTATTTTTGTTATGCGCTTGTATATATCACGTACTGGACGCCCAGATACCGATTATTTATCTAACGAACTAAAATATGTGAGTCAATATGCGCTGCATAAAGCAAGGGAATTAGAAGAGGCATTGTGGTCTGTAGCGGGTGTCGGTGATATTGTCGATATCACCGAAGAAGCCTTAAGCCATTTAAAACTTGAACAGCAACAAGTTGACCAAATGGGTCGCCGCAAACTGCTTTGGCTAAACCGCCTGCGTTAAACAGTAGCCTCACTATTTAATGGTATAGCTAGCATATACAGTAATTGTAATAACGAGCCTTGGCAAATAGCTGCTTGGGCTTGCTCAACCACTTTTGCTTTACCATGTACTGCTACACCTAGCCCTGCTGTTGCCATCATTTTTAAATCGTTAGCCCCATCGCCAATCGCCACTGTTTGCGACTTTATTAACCCTAACTGTTGCTGTAATGACTCTAAAATAACGGCTTTTTGCTGTGCATCTACAATTGTGCCTAATACTTTACCTGTGAGCTTATTATCTTTAAATTCAAGCACATTAGCGTGTACTTCATCTAAATTGATTAACGCTTGTACTTGCTCTGCAAAGGGTACGAAACCACCTGACGCAATGGCTAAGTGCCACTGATGCTGTTTAAGTATTTGGCAAAGCATTTTAATACCCGGCATTAAAGGTAAATTATTTTTTAACTCATCTATTAAGCTTTTTTCAATTCCGGTAAGTTTAGCGACGCGCTGATTTAGGCTTTCACTAAAATCAAGCTTACCAGCCATTGCCAGTGCTGTTACCGAAGCAACCTCATCGTATACGTTAGCTAAGCGTGCAATTTCATCTATGCACTCAATAGTAATAGCGGTTGAATCCATATCCATTACCAATAAACCTGGCTCATACAAGTTGGGTGGGCAAGCTATTTGCACTAGCTGAAAATCAAGTGTGCTGGAAAATTGTTGTAATACTAGCGGGTTAATCGGCAGCTCTGCTTGCTTAATATAAAAACACAGTGCCGCTGGTAAACTTAAGTCGGGCTGATACTGGCAAAGCCCTGTAACGGTTTGATTATGCTTCGCAAAAAAATCTATTATGGCTTTAATATGGGTAATACTAAAATTGCCAGCAAAGGCAATACTAAATAAACCTTGGTGTTTATTAGGTAGGTTTTTTAACGGTAAAAACACCTCATCCTGATAGCTAAACCATTTATTTAATACTAACTGCGTTAATGGTTGCTCAGCACCAGGCTGTGCCATGTTCGTTTGCGACATGGATTCTCCGTGAATTTTTTTGTTATCCTGATAGCTACTTACAAAATGTTAAATATATTACTTGCGCTAAATTCGCCATCAGGTGGGGTTTAAGGTTATAGTATACCCAAACAACTTGGGTATAGCATTTGTAACATCAAATCAAAATGCTGTCAGTAGTATATACGGTGACTATGAAAAATAACCATCTTAAAAACCCTATCACTGCCTCACAAAAAAAACGCTTAGTGCGTTTATTGCTTGCTACTGCCTGCTTAATATTACTGAGCTGGGTGGGCATTAATAGTAGTTTTCAAAGCCATCAATTACTTTATGACAGTGCCGATAGTACGGCAAAATCGCTCACCAAATTTATGGCATTAAATGCTAAAACTCCGTTAATTGAAAAAAACAAACCGCAACTTAATGCATTATGTAACAACATAAGCAAAGATGAATTTGTACTTTCAGCTACAATTTACGACCAGCAAGGCATGCTTATAGCCAGTAGCGATAATTGGCAATCGCTGCATGTTAGCGGCCAGCTATCTGAATCAACTCCTGGTGTTAGTAAACTTAAAACACCGTTTATAGAGCCCGTGGTAAGTGACGACGACAGACCTGTTGGTTTTGTATCTATTACTTATTTAACCCGTGCGGCAGTTACATCTAGCCACAATCATTTTCATGACTTAGGTCGCCAAGTATTATTAATGTTGGTAATTGCATGTATTTTTACTTGGCAATTTGGCCGTGGCTTAAAAATATGGCAGGTTAATCGTTATATACAAAAAACATCACAGCATGAGTCGTAAAGCTCTGTAGCTAGTTGCTCTTTGTGTTGTTTGGGCTTTAATTCACACAATACATCAAATACCCGCACTATTTGCAGCGGCGTATTGATCTCCCCTTGATAACCACATAGCGGCATTGATGGCGAGTCGGTTTCAAGCACTAGGTGCGATGTATTTATATTGGCAATTACATCGCGCGTTTTAACCGCTCGCGGGTAGCTAATAACACCGCCTACACCGAGCTTAAAACCTTGCTTAATATAATATTGAGCTTGTTGAAGTGATCCCGAAAACGCATGAATTACCCCTCCATACTTAGGCTTACAACGCTTAAACGACTGCGCTATTAAATCATGGCTTTGCCTATGATGCACTATTAACGGTAACCCTAGCTGATTAGCCAGTGCTATTTGTTGTTCAAATAAAAAGGTTTGCTTGGAGAGGTTTTCAATACTTCGATCTAGACCGCATTCGCCAATTGCCACCAGCTGGTTTTTATTGGCCGTAGCAAATGTAAATAGCTGCTCTATATGGGACTCTTGATGCTGATTTAAAAAGTAAGGATGCAGTCCTGCAGCTATTTTTACGCCTGCAAAGTTAATTTTAAATTCAAGTAATGCACGCGATTGGGCCAAACTAATACCGGGCACCACAAACTGCTCAACTCCCTTTGCTACACACTCGCTAATGAGTGACTCGCGGTTTGAGTCAAACTCTGTAAAGTCGAGGTGGCAATGAGAGTCAATAAATTGCATTGTTACTTACTCATCGATTTATTAAGGGTTTAAGCGTGTAATTTGCCAGCTGTTGTCTGCTTGGCGCTGATACATAAAGCGGTCGTGCAGGCGGTGTGCCCCACCTTGCCAAAACTCAATTTTTTGCGGTACAACACAATAGCCACCCCAAAAGTCAGGTAAAGGAATTTCACCTTTAGCAAACTTGTTTTTCATATTGGCAAAGGTTTCCATCAACACTTTACGCGATGAAACTGGGCGACTTTGTGCTGATGCCCACGCTGCTAGCTGGCTTTCTTTAGGGCGAGATAAAAAGTACTTAGCCACCGCAGAAGTAGGTAAAGGTTTAGCCTCGCCATACACAATTACTTGGCGTTCCATAGGGTGCCAAGGAAAGTGCAGCGATATTTTATTATTACCTTTAAGCTCCTGCGCTTTGCGCGAACCTGTATTAGTAAAAAACACAAAACCATCATTATCTAAATGCTTAAGCAATACAATGCGCTGCGAAGGCTGCCCGGTATCATCAACTGTCGCCACTACCATAGCGGTTGGATCAGGTAAATTACTTGCTACAGCGTGCTCAAGCCAGGTTTCAAACTGTTTAAACGGATCATCAAGCAAGTTATCTTCGCTTAACGCGTTTTGCAGGTATTCACGACGGATATCTTCGAGTTTCATAATAAATCCTTTAAATAAAGCGTTAGAAAAGAGCTTAGAGTAACGAGCTTAAATAGTGATGCTAGTAACAACAAACATCAAGCTTTAGGTATATTCGATACCGGTAAACACAAAATTTTTAGTGTATGCGATAGCAATAAACATCGAGCTTTAGGTATATTCGATAGCAATAAACACAGAGTCTCAAGTTTATGCGATAACAATAAATACAGAGTATCAGGTGTATCGTTGGGTTTCGTTTCATTCAACCCAACCTACGGTGTAAAGCGTTACATCTGCAAGTGTAGGAGTGCTAGCAAGGCGGTAAAACTATTTATGCCAAGGAGCATACGGTTTGTATGTGACTTAGGCTAAATAGTTTTATCAACGCAGCTAAAGCGAACTACACGCAGCAGAAGGTGATTACATTTGCTCCATGACTTCAATGCCTAGTAAGTCTAATCCCGTCTCTAACGTTTTAGAAACCAAATTACATAACACTAAACGGCTATCACGTACGTTTGGCTCTACGCCTTCTTTAAGTACTGGGCAGGCTTCGTAGAACGTCATATATAAGCTTGCTAGCTCATATAAGTAACCACATAGTACGTGTGGTGTGGCTTCTGCAATCATTAAATCAAGTACTTCTTCAAGCTGCAGTAACTTAAGCGCTAGCGCTTTTTCTTGCGGCTCTACGATAGTAACGTTTGAATTTAGTGTAGCTGCATCAACGCCTGATTTACGAAAAATACTGCGTATACGCGTATAGGCATATTGTAAGTAAGGTGCTGTTGCGCCTTCAAAGCTTAGCATGCTGTCCCAGTTAAAAATATAATCACTGGTGCGGTGCTTAGAAAGGTCGGCATATTTAACTGCGCCAATACCTACTTTGCGGGCAATTTCGCTGCGCTCTTGCTCTGATAAATCAGATTCACGCTCGGCTAATTTTATTGCTGCGCGATTAATCGACTCTTCGAGTAAATCGGCAAGTTTAACTGTGCCACCGGTACGGGTTTTAAATGGTTTGTTGTCGGCGCCCATCATGGTGCCAAACGGGCAAAACTCATAGCTAGTTTCATCGCGTAAAAAACCAGCTTTACGTGCTGTAAGCTCTACTTGGTTAAAGTGCAGGCTTTGGCGCGCATCAACAAAAATTAAGATACGATCGGCACCCAACTTATTTGAGCGGTAATCACATGCGGCTAAATCTGTAGTTGCATATAAAAAGCCGCCACCCGATTTTTGTACAATAAATGCCGATGGTTCGCCATCTTTGTTTGCTAGTTCATCTAAAAATACAACCTGTGCGCCTTGCGACTCCACGGCAATATTTTTATCTTTTAATAAACTAATAATGTCATTTAGCTCAGCGTTGTATGCGCTTTCAGCCATAATATCAGCTTGTGTAAGCGTTACATTTAAGCGCTTATATACTTCTTCAGAGTGCTTAACTGAAGTGGCAATAAAAAGCTTCCACAGTTTTTCACAATGCGCGTCGCCGCCTTGTAATTTAACTACATAATTACGTGCTTTGTCGGCAAAGCCTTCTTCATCGTCAAAACGTTTTTTAGCGTCGCGGTAAAAGGTTTCTAAATCGGCAAGTGCTACTGTATCTAAATCTACGCCTTGGCTAATTTTATCTTCTAAATGCGCAATCAACATACCAAATTGTGTGCCCCAATCACCCATGTGATTTTGACGCACAACGCTGTCGCCTCTAAATTCAAGCGCACGCACAATCGCATCACCAATAATGGTTGAGCGTAAATGGCCTACGTGCATTTCTTTAGCAAGGTTTGGCGATGAGTAATCAACAACCACTTTTTGTGGGTTGGCATGCTCGTTTACGGCAAGCTTGGCATCGCTATTAGCGGCTTTAACGCTTTGCGCTAAAAATTCTGGCTTTAAATGAATATTAATAAACCCTGGACCCGCTATTTCAGTTTTTTCGGCAATGTCGCTTACATCTAGGTTATCAATAATTTTTTGCGCAAGCTCTCGTGGGTTGCTTTTCATTTTTTTAGCCGCGCCCATAGCTGCATTAATTTGGTAGTCACCAAATTGTGGACGAGTACTTTGTGTAACTGCTGGGTTAGTATCTGCTGGTAAGCCTACAGCTGTCATAGCGGCAATGGCTTTTTCTACTAAAATAGTACGAATGTTCATATTTTTTACCTTAATAAGCCCGCCAAAGCAGGCTTTTAAAATTTTACTAAGCTGGCTTTAGTTTTCGCGTGTATGGCTAAAGGTGACTTCTGGGTAGCGCTCTACTGATAAATTAAGGTTTACACGGCTTGGCGCTATGTAAGTTAAATTATCGCCGCCATCTAAGGCTAGGTTGCTTTCACATTTACGCTTAAAGTCTTCAAACTTTTTAACGTCGTCGCTACTTACCCAGCGGGCTGTATTTACGTTAACCCCTTCGTAAATTGCATCTACGTTATATTCTGCTTTTAAGCGCGCTACAACCACATCAAACTGAAGTACACCTACTGCGCCTACAATTAAATCGTTGTTTATTAGCGGTCTAAATACCTGTACAGCACCCTCTTCTGAAAGTTGTACTAAGCCTTTTAATAACTGCTTTTGCTTAAGCGGATCACGTAAACGAATACGGCGGAATAATTCCGGTGCAAAGTTAGGAATACCACTAAACTTAAGCTTTTCACCTTGGGTAAAAGTATCACCTATTTGAATCGTACCGTGGTTATGTAAACCAATAATGTCGCCAGCGAATGCATCACCTGCGCGCTCACGATCGCCAGCCATAAACGTAACCGCATCAGAAATACTTACTTGTTTGCCAATTCGCACATGATTCATTTTCATGCCTTGGCTGTATTTACCCGACACTATGCGCATAAAGGCAATTCGGTCGCGGTGTTTCGGGTCCATATTGGCCTGAATTTTAAATACAAAGCCAGTAAAGTTCTCTTCAGTGGCAACTACTTGGCGGTCTTCTGCTTCACGTGGTAATGGCGTTGGCGCCCATTTAGTTAAGCCGTCAAGTACATGGTCAACACCAAAGTTACCTAGTGCTGTACCAAAATAAACTGGCGATAGTTCGGCGACTAAAAACAGCTCTAAATCAAATTCATTTGATGCGCCAATAACCAGCTCTAGCTCATCGCGTAATTGCGCGGCAAGATCGTCACCAATAGCATCAACCAGTTCTGGGTTATCTATCCCTTTAATGGTGCGCACGTCTTGAATTTTATGACCTTGGCCAGTTTTATATAAAACCGCTTCATCGTTATGAATATGATAAACACCTTTAAAGCCTTTACCACTCCCAATCGGCCAAGTAATAGGCGCACACGCTATTTTAAGCTCGGTTTCAACTTCGTCAAGCAGCTCCATTGGGTCGCGTATATCACGGTCACATTTATTCATAAAAGTAACAATTGGCGTAGTACGCAGGCGTGTTACTTCCATTAATTTACGCGTACGGTCTTCTACACCTTTGGCCGCATCAATAACCATTAAGCACGAATCGACTGCTGTTAGGGTACGGTACGTATCTTCTGAGAAGTCTTCGTGTCCAGGTGTGTCGAGCAGGTTAACCAAGGCGTTTTTATACGGAAACTGCATTACTGAGGTAGTAACAGAAATACCACGCTCTTTTTCCATGTCCATCCAGTCAGATTTAGCATGCTGGTTAGAGCCACGGCCTTTTACTGTACCGGCTTTTTGGATAGCTTGTCCGAATAAGAGTACTTTTTCGGTGATAGTGGTTTTACCCGCATCTGGATGCGAAATAATCGCGAAGGTACGTCGTTTATTAATTTCACTGAGGAGATTTTGCTCTGCCATTAAAAAAGTTCTTTTAGTTTGAATACGGACATTTATGTATGCTGACGTTTCAGAGCTAATATTGCTCAACCCCGAAAGCTCAACACACCCTAGGAAGAACCCAATTTGGCTCCTCACACGCGATCCGTTATGTTAATCGTAATTGAAGACTATTTTCGCTGATCTTCACTCTATAAACAATCAATGCTTAGTTATTAACTGATTCTTTTTTTATTAACTCTCCCAGAGCGCGTATTTACTCAATTATTGTCCTAAATTGTGCTTAGTTATAAATATTACCAGCACAATAAACAAACGCTAAGCTTGAGTAATATAGCTGTAAAACATATTATTACTAACATTACATGGAGGATGTGTTGTTTGGTAATGAAAACCAGTAAGTTAAGCATTAGGTTATTATGGTATATAACGCCGTTAGTTATACTTCCGCTGTTATTTTTAGGTGGTTTTACGCTAACTAATGTAACCAACTCAACACAAAAACAAGCTGATTTAATTATGAGCCGGTTTGTTGAACAACAACAACAAAAAGTATTTAACTATATTGACTCATTTCAATCCACTGCCAAGCTATTATCCACCTCACCCGTATTGAACGATTTTTTAGCTAACGATTTACATGCCGATGGTGGCTACACCTATCGCCTAGGTGCATTAATGGATGTGTTTGCCAGTTATAGCGAGGCCTATCCCGATATTATTAGCATTAACTTAATGTCGGTAAATGGCAAAAGCGATGCCTACTACTCAAGTAATTTAAGCATAGCGCCAAAATCGTATCCTTTTTTTGACAAAGTACAGCAAAGTAATTTAAGCCAACAGCAGTTTATGATGCAAAAAGCAGATGGCACCACCAGCTTGTATTTTATTCAGCGTATTTATAGCATTGACTACTATCTTAAGCGCCCACAACAGCTTGGTTTTATAGTACTGCATATTGATCCTTCTATTCTTAACACCAGTATTTTAGAAGCCCCCTACAACAACACCCTCAACTTACTCGTTAGTAATGAGGGGAAAATTTTATTTAGTTCCGATTATAATATTCGTGGCCAATATATTAGCGAATTTGAGCTCAACCAAGTACATAACTTAGCCGACATTGGCTCTTTATCAACCATAGAGCTTTCGAGTATAGATAAAATAGAGCGGATGATTTTTGCGGTGCAAATGAGCGGTGGTTATTATGTATCGACTATTCCTAAAGCCGTTTTGTATCAATCGGGTAAGGCTATTAGCTTAATTACCGGCTTAATTGTTATTATTTCGGTTATTACGCTGCCAATACTTATTTTTATTGTAGTGCGTAATTTATTACTTAATCCTATTGAGCTATTAGGTGCAGCTAGCCACCGTGTAGGTGATGGCGATTTAGGTGTTTCACTACCCGCGCACACCGATGATGAAGTAGGCATATTGTTTAACGACTTTAATCACATGGTTAATCAAATTAGGCATTATCAAGAGCAATTAGAAGAATATAAACATCACCTCGAAGACAAAGTAGAAAGCCGTACCAAAGCGCTAGAAACCATGAACAGCCAGTTAGAGCTTGCGATTGGCCAAGCAGAGCAAGCAAATCAACTTAAAAGCCGCTTTTTGGCTAATATGAGCCACGAAATTCGTACCCCACTCACGGCAATAATGGGCTTTACCGAACAGCTTTTACATAACGATAAAATCACCAACAACAAACAGCATTTAGGCACTATTTTACGCAACTCTAAGCATTTACTAGAGTTAATAAATAACATTTTAGATTTGTCTAAAATTGAAGCCGAAAAAATTGCTGTAGAGCAAGCCCCACTAAATGTAGTGCGCTTAATGCACGACATTGAGTCAATTATTGAACCGCTGGCACAACAAAAAAAGCTAAAGCTTAGTATTAATTATCAACTCCCGTTACCACACACTATAAACAGCGACGAAACCCGCTTAAAACAAATACTGATCAACATTGCCAGCAATGCAGTTAAGTTTACCGAGCAAGGCCATGTATCTATAACGGTTCATTACCTAGCAAGCCAAGAGCTGATGTTTGTAATACAAGATAGCGGAATTGGTATGGTTGAAAGTCAAATTAAGCGCTTATTTACTCCTTTTGAGCAAGCAGACGCTACCACAACCCGTCGCTTTGGCGGCACCGGGCTTGGGCTATGTATTTCAAAAAATTTAGCACAACGTCTTGGCGGTGATATAACCGTTAAAAGTGAATTAGATGTAGGTAGCTGCTTTACTATAACCATAGCCTGTAATTTACAAACGCCATTAGCCGATAACCTGTTTTTAGAGCAATCCAATCAACTCATTCCAGAAAAAGATCCGCTGCTTTCCTTCGCTAGTAATAATTTTGATGCACATATTTTAGTGGCCGAAGATAACCCCGATAATCAATTATTAATAAAGCTGCTGCTGCAAACTTGGGGATTAGAGCCCGACATAGCAAACAATGGCGCTGAAGCGGTAGAAATGGCGCTAGTAAACGACTATCAGTTAATTATTATGGATATGCAAATGCCAGTAATGGGTGGCCTAGAAGCGACTAAAATATTACGCCATGCTGCATACGACGGCCCTATAATCGCACTCACTGCGAATGTAATGAACCATGACGTAGACACATATATTGCTGCAGGATGCGACAAGGCTCTGGCGAAACCTATAGATAAAGATGCCCTAGAAAGCGTATTAGTAAGTTACCTACACCTTGAAAAAGACAATCAAAATAAATGGGACGACATACTCAAAAGTGAAAAATTCCAACAAATAAATGCAAATTACGTCGCTAACCTGCCAACTTATTTAGATGAAATAAAAAGCTTACAATTTTCGGGTAACTTAGTCGCATTACGCGCATTAGCACATAATATAAAAGGCAGTGCTGGGTGTTTTAACTTTGATGATATTTATCACTGTGCTGCGCGTTTAGAAGATCATTTAAAAAGCGATAGCAAAGCCGCGTTAAACGAATTAACAGCTAACTTAATTAACGCTATTGAGCAGGTTATTAGTGAGCAAAGTAAGCCGGTATAAGTTATCGGCTTACTGCAACAATATTCTTTATACAGTTATCACTGCAAACTCTTCACTACAAAATATTATTGAAAGTTTAAGCCCAGTGCCATGCCCATTAAAATAGCGTCTTCAAATCCGTTTTTAGCAGGATTGTCGCTTGGGTAATAGTTTTTACGCACTGACATTTCTATAAAGCCTGCATTTTCGTAGAGCTTTATTGCGGGGGTATTTGATTCGCGTACTTCTAAAAATAAATTTTCAGCATTTTGCTGCTCACCATATTCAATAAACTGGTTCAGTAGCTGTTTTGCAATGCCTTTTCCTTGCTCGCTTGGGGCAACGCAAATATCCATCAAGGTAAAGTCGGGCCCGGCCTTTTCGCCAATATAAAAACCTACCATGGTATCACCGTTAAACGCTGCTAAATTAAAATAGCGCCCACCAATACATGAGCTCATGGTATTTAACGTCCACGGGTGGCTGTGGCATGCGGTTTCTATAGCCATTAATTGCGGTATAGCGGTTGCGTCTACTGATTTAAAGTTTATCAAGATGGTCACTCATTAAAGCCCATAAAGCACGTTTATCGGCAGTACTGAGCTGTGAATTTGTTAAAACTAACTGATCGCCATGTAATTGCAGTGCCGTGCCTTGCATTACACTATTGATGGTAATGGGGGCTATGGCACGCTTTATATCTGCAAATAACTGGCTTGTGAGCGAAATAGGCTCAGGCGCGACGCTGTCTGCTTTAGTGTCAGTTGCTTTATTATTTATTGACTGGTTATTAACCGTTTGATAATGCTGATTTAATTCGAGGTTTTCTATACCAAAAACAGCTGCGTAACGTGAATGCATAACGACTCGATGAAATTAGTAAGTAAGGTAATATAAGAAGTAATAAATTCGATGTAAAGAAGAAATGGCAGGGGCGGAGAGATTCGAACTCCCAACCGTCGGTTTTGGAGACCGCTGTTCTACCAATTGGAACTACGCCCCTGCAATACCGACGAATTATAGAGACCTTTGGCCAAAGGTAAAGAAAAAAATCATCTTTTTGGTTTGATTGCCTTTTAAATAAACAAAACGACGAATTAGCAGGCTAATTCTTCATTTTTTAATTACTTAGACTCAGGCAAATATTAATAGCCGAGCACTAAATTAATTATTTTTACGTTTTGTGAATAAAAATATAATAGCAATAAAGTGCTGTAGCTTACTTTATCTCACTGTGCTGATACTACTATTTGTTGTGGTTCAATAAAACTAGGCACTAATTTAGATAGTTTGCTAATAACTTACTGATAGCTTGCTGATAATTTGCTGATAATTATTAGATGGTTTCTAGGCAGCTTTTAGATACTTTTTAAATAGTTTTTACAATTTGAATAACTCAAGCTCCCTGCCTTACTAATTTTAGCATGCTCTTAAATCTTCGCTATTCCCTTTAAACTTGCTCTTGTAGCTAAATTATCACCTTCAAACCATATTGATAAGAACAAAGCGTACTATTCCGCCCCCCTTTGGCTATCGCCTTTTGGCGCATTTTTAGAGCCATGCTGGTGATAATATTACCGGTTACACAAAATAAAATGTAAAGCCGATAGCATTGACACAGAGTCGATTCCTCCTTACCATTGAAATAATAGACCAGTCGTTATAATTTGAGGTGTTTTAGTTATGAGTGAAAAAGTAAAGCCGAAAGACGTTCTAATTGAGACGGCATCACGCTTATTTAGAGTGCGCGGATATTGCGGAGTGGGCCTAAATGACATAATTGAAGAAAGTGGCGTACCTAAGGGCTCCTTGTATTACTACTTTCCTAAAGGCAAAGAGCAGTTGGCGACTGCTGCAATTAACAATACTAAAAGACTTGTTATGGAAGATATTCAAAAAAACTTTGCGGGTGTATCCAATCCAATAGATGCTTTTCAAGCTTATGTTTATGAATTATCCAGAGTGTTTGGACAAGGCGGAACCCCTCTTGGCTCTCCAATTGGCACTATTGCTGGAGAAAAACATTCCACTAGTGAACCTATTCGCTTGGCGTGTGAAGCTACCTTTAAAAGTTGGCAATCTATTTATACTGAAAAGTTTCTTGAAGCAGGCTACACAGAGCAACAGTCCACTAGTTTAGCTACTGTTTTTCATGCGCTAACTGAGGGCGGTATTCTCTTAGCTTTAACAATGAAAACGGGCAAGCCGCTTGAAACAATAGCAGAGCAAATCCCCTCATTACTTATTAAAAAGTAAATTTAAAAAGTAAATAAAGTATCAACCAACACAGGTCAATTTAGTTAATCAGCGAAGAGAGTTTTAATGTCTACAATTGCATATGAACAAGATAAAACAGTTATAAGACCAGTCCCTATTCTAATATCCTTTTTAATTGCCGGATTCATTGGCTTATTTAGCGAAACGGCTTTAAATATGGCACTTGGCAATTTAATGAGTGAATTAGATGTTGTTTCCTCTACCGTGCAGTGGATAACAACAGGTTACTTACTGACTATGGGGATCCTCATTCCCGTTTCTGCACTATTAATACAATGGTTTAGTACACGGCAATTATTCGTTGCTTCGTTACTTTTTTCGATTATTGGAGCGATAGTTTCCGGTATAGCCCCCTCTTTTAGTGTTTTACTATTAGGTCGTATTATTCAGGCAATCGGAACCGGCTTATTAATTCCCTTAATGTTCCATACAGCCCTCATCATTTTCCCTGTTCATAAAAGAGGCACTATTATGGGATTGATTGGCCTTGTTATGATGACAGCACCGGCTGTTGGACCAGCTACTTCGGGGCTGATTATTGAGCTGTTGAGCTGGAATTGGATTCTTTGGTTACTCATTCCGTTTCTTGTTTTTTCATTAGTATACGGGCTGGCTTATGTGCAGAACGTTTCTGTTTTGAGTAAGCCTAAAATAGATGTGCTGTCAATTTTGTTATCGACTGTCGGGTTTGGTGGCATTGTATATGGCTTTAGTATTGCAGGTGAAAAAGGATGGGGGAACTTACTAGTAATTAGTACCATTATAATTGCGCTAATCTCTCTTATTATATTTTCGTTAAGACAGTTTAAACTCGATAAACCAATGTTAGATTTACGTACTTTAAAATATCCAAAGTATACTTTAGGTTTATTGAGTGTATCTGCCACATTCATGATTATTTTATCAACCATGATTCTTTTGCCTTTATATTTACAAATTGGCCTTGGATTAACTGCGCTTACTGCTGGCCTTGTGCTTATGCCAGGTGGAATAATAAATGGCGCTTTGTCTCCGATCGCGGGGCGTATATTTGATAAGTTTGGCTCTAAGTGGCTACTTACACCTGGCTTTATTATTATGATTATTACGCTATGGAATCTGTCGAATGTAACCACAGAAACCTCTATTGCAATGGTTATCTTTTTGCATTCATCTCTCATGATTGGCGTAACATTAATTATGATGCCTGCGCAAACAAACGGTTTAAATGAGCTCCCCAGAGAACTATATGCTGACGGGACCGCTTTAATAAACACTTTACTGCAAGTATCTGGCTCAATTGGCACCGCTTTGGCAATTACAATCATGTCGGCTTCTCAAAATAGTTTTTTGGAAAACGTTGCCGATCCATCAGCGCCCTCTGCAGTAAGTAGCTCATTAACAGCGGGTGTACAAACGGCGTTTATTTTGGGAATTGTACTTGCGATTAGCGGGTTAATTATGTCGTTCTTTATAAAGTCATCTAAAAATACTTAAAGTAATATTAGCAACAAAAAAGCCCATGAAATCATGGGCTTTTATTTTTATATACTGCTAATACTAGCTAGTAGCTAACGCGCGATTATTCCCACTCAATAGTTGCAGGTGGTTTACCCGAAATATCGTAAACAACACGCGAAATACCATCAATTTCATTAATGATACGGTTTGAAACCACACCTAAAAATTCATATGGTAAATGTGACCAGCGCGCGGTCATAAAGTCGATAGTTTCCACGCAGCGCAGTGATACAACCCAATCGTATTTACGCGCATCACCCATAACCCCTACCGATTTAACCGGTAAAAACACAGTGAACGCTTGGCTTACTTTATGGTAAAGCTCTGCTTTGTGAAGCTCTTCGATGAAAATAGCATCGGCGCGACGCAGTAAATCACAGTATTCTTTTTTAATTTCGCCAAGTACACGCACACCTAAACCTGGTCCAGGGAAAGGATGACGGTAAAGCATGTCGTACGGTAAACCTAGCTCTAGGCCAATTTTACGTACTTCATCTTTAAATAACTCACGTAGCGGCTCAACTAGGCCCATTTTCATGTCTGCTGGTAATCCGCCCACATTGTGGTGCGATTTAATTACGTGTGCTTTACCGGTGGCAGATGCCGCAGATTCAATTACGTCTGGATAAATTGTACCTTGCGCTAACCATTTTGCATTTTTAAGCTTTTTAGCTTGCTCATCAAATACATTAATAAACGTGTGGCCAATGGCTTTACGCTTATCTTCTGGGTCTGACTTACCAGCAAGGTCATTTAAAAATTGCTCTTCGGCTTCAACTTTAACAATGTTTAGGCCAAACTTATTACCAAACATGTCCATAACTTGCTGGCCTTCGTTTAAACGAAGTAAGCCGTTATCAACAAATACACAAGTTAGCTTTTCGCCAATTGCACGGTGAATAAGCATAGCCACAACCGATGAATCAACACCGCCCGAAAGACCTAAAATAACTTCGTCATCGCCAACTGTTTCTTTAATGCGCTCAATGGCATTATCGATAATTTTTGCTGCAGTCCATAATTTTTCACAACCACAAATATCAATAGCAAAGCGCTCTAATAAACGCTGCCCTTGATGTGTGTGCGTTACTTCTGGATGAAACTGTACGCCGTAAAAGCGTTTTTCTTCGTTCGACATTGCCGCATGCGGACACGTAGATGTTTTAGCTGTGGTTTTAAAGCTTTGTGGAATATCCATTACTTTATCGCCATGGCTCATCCATACATCTAGTACGCCATTGCCGCCGTCGGTAATATGATCTTCTATCGCATCAAACAACGCACAATTACCCACTTTTTCTACTTGGGCGTAACCAAACTCTTTTTTATCAGAGCTGTGTACACTGCCGCCAAGCTGAGCTGCCATAGTTTGCATGCCGTAGCAAATACCTAGTACTGGCACACCAGCATTAAATACATATTCAGGAGCGCGTGGGCTGTTTTCAAGTGTTGTCGACTCTGGGCCACCAGAGAGAATAATACCTTGTGGGTTGAACTCGCGAATTTGCTCTTCGGTCACATCCCATGCCCACAGTTCACAGTAAACACCAATTTCGCGCACACGACGGGCAATTAATTGAGTGTATTGTGAACCAAAGTCTAAAATGAGAATTCGTGAATCGTGAATGTCTTTGCTCATGGAGTATCTCGTAAAGTCAGATGCTAAATAATGCTACTGATATAGTGAGTAGCTATTTAAAAAGGGCTAGTAAAACTAGCCCATAAATTGATGTAATTACGGCTGATTAGCCTAAACGGTAGTTAGGTGCTTCTTTAGTGATTTGCACGTCATGTACATGCGACTCACCCATACCAGCTGAAGTAACACGTACAAACTGTGGTTTGGTGTTTAGCTCTTCAATAGTGGCACAACCGGTTAAGCCCATTGCGCTGCGCAGGCCGCCCACTTGCTGATGGATAATAGTTGCAATAGGACCTTTGTACGCTACGCGACCTTCAATACCTTCTGGTACTAACTTGTCGGCTTCGTTTGACTTTTGGAAGTAACGATCTGATGAACCTTCTTTTTGATCCATCGCGCCTAACGAGCCCATACCACGGTATGATTTGTAGTAACGGCCTTGGTAAAGCTCTACTTCGCCAGGTGCTTCTTCAGTACCAGCAAGCAAAGAGCCCACCATTACACACGATGCACCAGCAACAAGTGCTTTTACAATATCGCCAGAAAAACGAATACCGCCATCGGCAATTACCGGAATATCGCGGCCTTTTAAGCCATCAACAGCATCTGAAATAGCCGTAATTTGTGGCACACCACAACCCGTAACAATACGCGTAGTACAAATAGAACCTGGGCCTATTCCTACTTTAACCGCATCGGCTCCAGCGTCTGCAAGCGCAACAGCGCCTTCTGCTGTTGCTACGTTACCAGCAATAATTTGTAAGTCTGGGTATTCTTTGCGGGTTTTCGCAACGCGGTCAATAACACCTTGAGAATGGCCGTGCGAAGTATCGATAAGTAATACGTCAATACCTGCTTCTACTAATGCAGCAATACGCTCATCAGTACCTGCGCCAACACTCACAGCAGCACCTACACGCAAACGACCTTGGTCGTCTTTACAGGCATCTGGTTTTTCTTGTGCTTTTTGGTAATCTTTTACGGTGATCATGCCCTTTAGTTTAAACGCATCATCAACCACAAGAATTTTTTCAATGCGGTGTTCGTGCATTAAGCCTAAAATCTCTTCGCGCGCAGCACCTTCGTTTACAGTAACTAGCTTGTCTTTTTTAGTCATAACAGTAGAAACAGGCTGTTCAAGCTTAGTTTCAAAGCGCATATCACGCCCTGTTACAATACCAACAAGATTGTTATCGCTATCAGTTACTGGAAAGCCCGAAAAACCTTTTTCTTGCGACAGCTCAAGTGCATCTGCAATGGTTAAATCGGCAGTTACTGTAATAGGATAAGTAACAATACCCGCTTCATAGGTTTTAACTTTACGAACGTTTTTCGCTTGTTCTGCAATAGTCATGTTTTTATGAATAAAACCAAGACCACCTTCTTGCGCAAGGGCAATAGCTAAACGAGCTTCGGTAACAGTATCCATAGATGCTGAAACAAGCGGCAAGTTAAGTTTGATTCCACGCGTTAAGCGAGTTGAAATATTTGCCGTATGTGGCAAAACAGTAGAATGACCAGGTACTAAAAGTACGTCATCAAAGGTAAGAGCTTCTTTAGCGATTCTAAGCATTTTGGCAACTTCTCACATGGTGGATCTAAGATAAGGAATTGCGGCCAAATTTTAACAGCGTTGCTGGCACTAGTAAATCATATTTTGTAAATATTTATGATAAACTAGGGTTATAAATAGTTTTTGGTAGTTTTTTATGTTTTCGAAGCCTTTGCAAACGATTTACACCGTGTCACGCCTTAATAGAGAAATACGCACCCTACTCGAGCAAGGCTTTGCCTCGCTGGTACTAACTGGCGAAATTTCGAACTTTATTACTCCGGCATCTGGGCATTGGTATTTTTCGTTAAAAGACGATAAAGCACAAATAAAAGCAGCCATGTGGCGCGGCAATAATCGTAACCAAAGTTACCGACCCATTAACGGTGCGCAGGTAACGGTAAAAGCGCGCGTTTCACTTTATGAACCACGCGGCGACTATCAACTTATTGTTGAACATATGGAACCTGCTGGCGAAGGACAACTTAAGCAAGAGTTTGACGCCCTAAAAATGCGTTTAGCCGCTGAGGGGCTATTTAGCTCGGTTTATAAAAAACCTCTACCGCAAAACATTAACCGTATCGGGGTAATAACCTCTGCAACTGGCGCGGCCATAAAAGATATTTTAACCGTACTAAAACGCCGCGCACCGCAGTTAGAAGTTATTATTTACCCAGCTATGGTGCAAGGTAAAGACGCACATCTGCAGTTAATTAAACAAATAGAGTTGGCTAATATTCGCAGCGAAGTAGACGTGCTTATTTTAGGGCGTGGTGGCGGCTCTTTAGAAGATTTATGGTGTTTTAACCATGAGCAACTTGCACGCGCTATATTTAATAGCCAACTGCCTATTGTGAGCGCGGTAGGCCACGAAATCGACACCACTATTAGCGACTATGTAGCCGACGTACGTGCAGCTACGCCTTCTGCGGCGGCAGAGCTGGTAAGCCCTAATACGCAAGAGTTACATAATAAAGTAACTCAGCTAGTTAACCGTCTTGCTAATGCGTTTAAACACGATATGAGCGAAAAGCGCGCTCAAGCATTACAACTACAGCACAGGTTAAATTTATGCCATCCGCGTAATCAGTTAAATCAAAAAGCGCAGCGCTTGGATGAACTAAGCATTGCACTACAACAAGCTATGCGTAATAGTTTATATCAACAAGAGCGCACCCTTAATAATTTAACGCCTAGATTAATGCGCCAATCACCCGACAAAAAGCTCACTCAAGCAAGTCACCAACTCGCACAATTACAAACTCGGCTTAACCAAGCAATACAGCAGCAATTACAGCAAGCTAATAACAGCTTAGCACTGCAGGCAAGTCGCCTAGATTCGGTAAGTCCACTTAATGTATTAGCGCGAGGCTATAGTATTACAAAAACAGATAAGCAAAAGGTGGTTAAATCGGTAGCGGATGTAAAAGTCGGAGATACTTTAATTACTGAACTGGTTGACGGCACGTTACACTCGCAAGTACTAAGTTAGCAGCGTCTTACTCTTTAGTACTCACTATAAAATCTATCTGTTCATCGGTTGAATTTGACGAAGTGAGCTTAAATTGCTGCCACCATGGCATTAGCGCTAATTTATCGTTCAGCTCGCGCCACTGCACATGCCCTTGCTGATTAGTTTTATCGGCAACTAGGCTAAACTTACAAAGTGTTTGTTTGCACTCTAAACTAGTTAGTTGCGCGGTATTACTTAAATCGCTGGTAATTAAAAAATCAGTTAGCGCGGTTTCTACTTCGTAGCTCCACTGGCTATTTTCATCCTCAGCTATAAACTTCTCTTCTAACTGCTTAGCAAAATCAAGCTGATCTAGTTGCGCTAATTTTAACGCTTGTTCAACGCGTTTAAGTTGTTTGGTTTTAAGCTCAAGCTCATTGGTAAGCGTGGCAATTTTATGCGTATATGGCGCAATACTCTCAGCCTGGGAGTTACCATCGGCAGGGTTAACATGCTCGTCAGTACTATTGAGTGACTCATCGTTAGCTTGCTTTATAACAATACTTTTATAAGGAAACGGCTGGCTTTGTTGCGCTTGAATAGGCATAGAATGTAAAAACAAAAAGTAACCACTGGTTAATCCTACGCCTAAAATAAAACAGCACAGGCCAAGTAAGTTACTTTTGTTTAGCATTTTAAATTGCTCATTACTTTATAGCATAGAGCTAGTATGCGATTCATTTTCAGGCTCAGGTTTAGCTAAAAAGTTTTGGTTCATACTTTTTGCAGGGCATTCGCAATCTGGGCGACCAATAATTTTTGCCGGTACACCTACCGCTGTAGTGTGTGGCGGTACATTACTTAGCACAACAGAGCCTGCGCCAATACGCGCGCCCGCACCCACTTCAATATTGCCTAATATTTTAGCCCCAGCACCAATAAGTACCCCGGCTCTAATTTTAGGGTGGCGATCGCCTTGCTCATTGCCCGTGCCACCTAAAGTAACCGACTGCAGTATTGATACGTTATCTTCAATTACCGCCGTTTCACCAATAACAATACCGGTTGCATGGTCAAACATTATTCCTTTACCCACTTTACAAGCAGGATGAATATCAACGCCAAATACTTCTGAGCTACGGCTTTGAATAAAGCGCGCCAACTCTTTACGGTTTTGCGTCCACAAACAATTAGCTAAACGATGCGCCTGAATAGCATGGAAGCCTTTTAAATTTAATATTACCGTAAGGTAAGTTTCGGCTGCAGGGTCACGATCTTTTACCGCTTTAATATCGTGAGCAACGTGCGTTAGCATACGCTCACACCTTACAAACGACTGATCAAATAGCTCACGAATAGTAAATGCCGACACCACCGCATCTGCCAATTTATTAGCAACAATAAAACTCAGCGCCGCCCCTAAACATTCATGGTTCAAAATACACGAATAAACATGGCTCGCTAAAAGAGGTTCGCGTTTTACTACTTCATTTGCTTCGCTGCGAAGCTGTTGCCAAATTTCATGTCGCATATTACTGCCTTTGTTGATCAAAAAGAGCCTTTTGCTAAGTTTAACGGATTTAGTCACTAAGGTGTTAATCCCTTAGTTATTTGTTGTGGTTATTAGATATAACTATTTTTATAAAACAAAAATGCCCCAACTATTTAAAACAGTTGGAGCATTTAGTTTTTTAAGTTTAAACTTACTTAAATACTTTATCTACTGCTATTACTGCAATATTTTTTGCCGGAATAGCTAATTTGTAATCGGCAATCACTTTATCTTCTGCAACAAGCTCTGCTGGTTTATCGGTATTATAAACCATTGGCGATGTTTGCTCAGGCGCTAAACGCTTTTGCATATCAGCGCCGTCACCGGTAATAAATACATAATGGATATTATCGGTTTGTAGATTATCTTTAATAACGCGGTTTACATCCTTTACTGTTAGCGTTTTAAGTTTGTTAGTTACGTAACTTACAAAGCTGTCGGTATTGTAAAACTCGCTATCAAGTGCATAACCTAGTTGGCGATTTTGGCTTGCCACCATTTGCGGCACAAAGTTAATTAAAAAGTTACGCGTGGCTTCAAAGTCGTCTTCACTCATGCCATTTTTAATTAGCTTATCAAGCTCAAACAAGGCGGTACGAGTCGCAAAATGCGCATCGTTATTAGAGCGAAGTGGGCGTAACCACACTTGAAATATTTGCTCAGAGCGCCCTAGGTTTGCATCAGGCTTAGTTTGAAACATACCACGCGGAAAGTATTCAATGTACGCGTAATCGCCATAGTTCATGCCACGGGTTTCACGAATACGCTCATATAAAAAGCTGTTAGAACTACGGTGCTCACCAAAGTAAGAACGCACTAACCACAGTGCAGTCCAGTCCTCACTACTTCTTATTGTATCAATTGGAAAACCAAACGATACCGCTGTCGACTGCGCACTCTTTTCAACAATAGTAGCATGATGGCCTTTAAGCTCAGGCGCATCAGGAATACTTAAACGGCTTTGCTCGCCTTTAGGCAGGCCTGCTAAATCAGCTAGCATAGTGGCTTTTAGTTTTTCCGGTACTGCACCAATTAAGCCAAGTGTTAGCTTAGATTGCGTAAGCTCTGTGTTATAAAACGTTTTAACATCATCAAGCGTAAGTGCTTCTAAATCTGAAATATCACCATAGTTGTAGCTTTCATAAGGATGGCCTTTGTAAAGCGCGCTGTAGAGTACTTCTTTACCTAGTTCTTCATCGTTAGATGCTTTTAAGCCCGATTTAATACCGTCAATTAGCTCTTTTTTAAGGCGCTTAAAGTCATCTTCTCTAAAACCGGGATTAAGTAACTGATCGCTCACTAATGCATACCACTTAGCAGCGTTATCTTTATGAATACGCCCTTGAAACGACAGCATTTCTTTATCTATTTGATAACCAAAGCTACCTGCCAGCGGATAAAGTGCTTGTTTAATATCTTTATAGCTTGTTGATTGTGAGCCACCTTGCGCCAGCATAGCTGCAGTTAATGCGCCAAGGCCTTTTTTACCTTGCGGGTCAGCAGCAGCCCCGGTATTGAATAAAAAGTTAACGTCGATTAATGGCGAGCTGTTAGTTTTATCTAGCACTTTAAATGCAGCAGCCTGAGGTGCTTGCTCCAGTTTTGCAACCAGTGCGTTTAAATCAACCTCTTGCTCAAAATTTGGCGCTTTATCAAGTGCCGACATAGTCACGGTAGTGCGTGCATTATCAACAAAATACTTGTTAGCAATTGCTTTAATATCTTCAGCTGTTATTTCATCTGAGGTTTTATATAGCTGGTTTATTACCCTAGGGTCACGCTCAAAATGCATATAGCTTGCAAGGGTTGCAGCAATTGCTTGCGACGAATCTAAACCATTTATAAAGCTGTATTTAAGGTTAGATTTTAAGTCGCTGAGTTTTTGGCTATCTACTAACTCAGTACGCGCTTGGGCGTAGGTACGATTGATTGCATCGCGTACTTTGGCTAAATCGTCTGCTTTTTCTACTTTTACAAATACATGCAGTAAACCCGGATCTTTGGTTTCTGGGTTATAGCTAAACATTTGGCTGGCAATTTGTTTATCTACCACTAGCTCTTGGTATAAATCTGAGTTGTTTGAAAAATAAAGCTGCGAGAGTAAATCAAGCGCAGCTCTGTCTTTTTTAGCCGGCTCCCACGCAGTGCCTTTATACGATACTAATAACCAATGCCCTGGTAAGCCTGGGTTTTGTTGATGACTATATTTTGGCGCTTGCTGTGTTGGCTCTGCTTTAATGTCGGCAACATAGTCACCCTTTTTCCACGCACCCCAGTGTTTTTTAACCATAGCCATAGTGGCTTTTGGGTCTACATCACCCACAATTACGAGTGATACATATTCGGGCTTATAAAATTTGGCAAAAAATTCTTTACCATAAGCCATTTGATCAGGCATGGCTTCTATGTCTTTAAAAAAGCCCATAGTGGTGTGTTTATAAGTGTGTTGCTCAAAGGCCTCTTCGCGTACTGCGCTAAGTAATTTACGCACTGGGCTGGCATTATTTTTTAAGTACTCGCCTTTTACCGTTTGCGCTTCGGTTCTAAATTGCTCTTCGGTATAGGTTAAATTTTGAAAAATATCAGCTTCAAGTTCAAGTACTTTATCAAGATGCTGCTTTGAAAAGTTTAAATGATAGTTAGTGTAATCGTTGGTGGTGTAAGCGCGGTTATCAACGCCAGAATTTTTTAAAATACTTGAATACACAGCCTCAGGAAATTTTTCAGAGCCTTTAAACATCATGTGTTCAAAAAAATGCGCAAAGCCCGTTTTGCCCGCTTGCGTTTCATTACGTGATCCTACCGATACAGGAATTTGCAACGAGACTACATCAGGGTAATCGGTTTTAACCACCATAACGCGCAAGCCATTTTCAAGCTCTTCTAGTAAGTAGTCTTGTGAAAAAACGCCCTCGCCCGTAGTGTTTGTTTGTTGTTGTGTTACTGCTTGGCTCGTTTGATTTTGTTCAATAGCGCAACCCGACAGTGCCAGCGATACCGCTAAACTGGTTGCTAAAAATTTAAATTTCATTGTTTTTCCTTTTATAGCAATCAATTTTAATCGCTAAACGTTGAGCTAGTTTAATAAAAAGTACCATCTGATTATGCCGCAAAGCCGCCAATAATAAGAGCCTAAAGCGTTGTTATTATGTAAACAACTGTATCAAATTTACTAATTGGTAACGAGCTTGTATGAATAAACCTCACTACGATTGAAAAATTTTCATTAAATAAAGCTATCTAGCCATCTAAATGGCTGCTATATTAATTCCATCGTAACAAACTAAGCTGGAATGAGGATTATGGCTTTATCACTTCAAGAGAAAATAGAAGATAGCAATCAAGGCGTATACCTTATTGGTACTACGCCGCCAAAAATTGGTACCGATAAAGCGCAACTAAAAACCATTGCAGAAAAGCTATTGGGTCGCCTACACGAAATTGAATACGACGGCGTAATAATTTACGACATTCAAGACGAAAGCAGCCGTACTAATCAAGCGCGTCCGTTTCCATTTAGGCAAACTGTCGATCCACGTGAATACAGCAACCTATTACGTGGCTTATCGCACCTTGATGTAATTACCTATAAAAGTGTGGCGCAACGCAGTGCGAACGAGTTTAAAGATTGGCTAAGTGAAACTAAAAACGACTACGATTTAAAAAATATTGTTTTAGTAGGTAGCCCATCATCGATAGGCGATATAAAACTAAGCCTACCAGATGCGTATAAAACGCTGGCAGAGCAATCTGATGACTTCTTTTTAGGCGGCGTTACTATTGCAGAGCGTCATTCTAATAAACGTAATGAACACGAGCGCCTAATAGAAAAAACCGCTCAAGGCTGTAAGTTCTTTATTTCGCAAGCGGTTTACGACGCACAAGCAACAATAGAGTTAATAACTAGCTATGCACGTAGTTGTAAAGCACAAGGGCTTGAGCCTAAGCGCCTTATTTTAACTTTTACTCCGTGCGGCGGCGAAAAAACCTTAGAGTTTATGCAATGGTTGGGGATCTCAGTGCCAGAGGCCACTAAATGGCGCATGCTTGATGCGAACAATACGCTGAGTGAATCGGTACGTATTTGCCGCGAAAATCTCGATTTAATACTTAAAAGCTGTGCGCATTTAAACGTGCCGCTGGGCTTAAATATAGAAAGCTTAACTAACCGTAAAGAAGAAATTGACGCATCAATTAACTTATACCGCTTATTAAAAGCCACCATGGAATTAAATCTAGCTGAAAAGTTAATAGCTTAAGGGCTAAGCATTTAATACAAAACCAGATTAATTAGTTACACTCTTTGGCAAGCCTTATAGCTTGCCTTTTTTTATTTTAAATTTGAGAAGTAACGTATTTAGTTAAAGGTAAGGGGGAATTAGCAGTTATGTGCTAAATGCATTTTGCGCTTTATTATCAATGTTAACTATGTTTACTTTTGTTGCTGGCCGCTTTTGTTACTAACCTTTTGCCCTGAATAGCTTTTTAACGCTGCTCCCATAGCAGCGCACATAACACCAAAAATAACTCCTTCGTTAGATATAAACCTAAAGCTGGTAAAAATATCTAATAAACTTATTATTACCAGCGATAAAACTAAACCTATGCCTGAATACAGCAACCATATTTTAGTAACTTTGTTCATAAATTAATTCCTTTTAAATGCTAAATTTAGCCTAATACAGCCCCGAGGCTATTTTTCGGGGTCGTATTATTTCACTGACAATTGAAAGCCAAAACTAAAAAACTGTTATTTACGTCTTCTACTTGGCTCTCTTTGTCCTGTAATGCGTTTTTTATCGCGGTCTTTTCGTGATTTATTGGTGTTTTTGCGGTTATCTTTTGGCTTTTTGTTTGGATCTGGCTCGTAGCCTGCTAGCCACTGTGGCGTTAAGCGGGTATCTAACAGTACTTCTATTTCTTCAAGTAACCATTGCTCGTCAATACTTACTAGCGACATTGCAAGCCCTTGCTCACCAGCGCGACCTGTACGGCCAATGCGATGTACGTAGTCTTCGGCTATGTATGGCAGTTCAAAGTTAATTACAAACCTAAGTGTCGGAATATCCAAACCACGTGCGGCTACATCGGTAGCAACTAATACACGGGTAATGCCTTCTTTAAAGTTTTGTAGTGCACGGTCGCGTGCGCCTTGTGATTTATCACCATGGATTGACTCGGTTTTTAAACCGTCTTTACACATTTCTTTAGCCAGTTGGTCGGCCATTTGTTTGGTGCGAGTAAAAATAAGCACTTGGCGCCAATTTTTCATGCCGATCATGTGCGATACCAGCTCGCGCTTGCGATCCTCGTCTACTGAGTAAATTACTTGCTCAACCTCAACTGCTGCTGAGTTGCGTTTATCAACTTCAACTAATTCTGGGTTTTTAAGTAGTTTTTTACTAAGCGCAAATACGCTGTCATCAAAAGTCGCCGAAAATAACAAAGTTTGGCGATCGCCTGGAATATGGCGCAATATACGTTTAATTTCGTCAATAAATCCCATATCAAGCATACGATCGGCTTCATCAAACACCAGTGAGTCAACACTTGAAAGCACCACACTGCCTTTAACAATATGATCGAGTAAGCGCCCCGGGGTGGCTACTATTACTTGCGCATCTTTTAGGGCTTTTATTTGTGGGCCTATGCTTGCGCCGCCATACGCTAATGCCCCTTTAATATTGGTGCCTTGGGCATATTTTTCAAAGCTGGCAAATACTTGCTGAGCAAGTTCGCGAGTTGGCGTTAAAATTACCACGCGAGCAACACCTGGCTCATCTTTTTTAAGGGTGTTTAAAAGTTTGTGTAGCAGTGGTAGTACAAACGCTGCGGTTTTACCTGTGCCAGTTTGTGCACTGCCCATTACATCACTGCCCGCTAAAATAGGCGGGATGGTTTTAATCTGAATTGCGGTAGGTTGAGTGTAATTATTTTGCTCAATCGCAGTTAATAACAACGGGTCGAGATTAAGTGATGAGAACGTAGTGGCAGACATAGGCTTAGCTTTAAAATGACAAAGAGCGCTATTGTACTCATATTCACTCATGCCGTAAATTAGAGTGCTTGAGAAAACTATTTAATCGTATTTATCTGCTTTTATTTGTGCCAATAAAAAAGGCGCTAAATAGCACCTTTTAAAATTCATCTCGTTTTTAAGCTGGTTTTAAATTTGCTTTGCGCTCGTTGTAAAAAGCAATCAAATCATCAACCGTAGCTTGGCAGTACTCGCGAATACCCGATACCACCATGTGCTTTTCACCAAAACCCACTTTTTTACCGTTTTCTAGCAAATTAAAGCGCAAAGTAATTTTGCCGCGTTTACCTGCGTATTCAAAACTAGGCTCTGCAAATTCAAGTGTCGGTGCACTAATTTCAACAGTATCAAGATTTATAATCATCGATTCGTAAATAATCATCGGGCGTGCAGGGTTAATCATTACCTCTTGCTTACCCATGAGCGGAATAATCACGTGCGGAAACGCTGCGCCTGAAAACTCAACATAATTTTTAATCAAGCTATTAGTAAGTGCTGGGCATTTGCTGGTTTTACCTTCGCGTTTTACCTTTAAAATTACTTTATCACCGTTTGTTACATCAAACTCATCGGCCTCAGCTGGGAAGCTAAGTTTGGTATTTTCGTCAACCATACCCGCAAAAGTAAACTCCATGCGTTCACTAATACCGTAACGATCTAATACTAATGAAAAAAGTAAGTCTCCTGGAGCACAAAATTTCTTCGCATCTTTATCGTGAAGTGGGTTGTAATCATCAGCAATACACTTGGCGAAACGACAGCCTTGCTCACGAGAGATCGAAACATAATCAGCATGTTGCTGATAAAAAGGACTTAACATAGGGTGTTCACTACTTAAACGGCTTATAACCTGGCTATACTAACAGAAAAAATAAAATGAGAGGTCGAATCTGTTAGATTAGTTACTAAATAAAACAGAGTAATAAAAAAATAATGACTTTTTATTTATTAGCATTATCGATTATATGTGTTTTTCCGTACTGTAAAGTATCAATAATACGGCAACCACTTTGGCACTACTTAATGGCTTTAAGTGTTATATGTGCGTATTTTGAGGGTTATATAAATTTATATGGACTACTCAGTACTGGGCTTTACGTTGCTTTATATCACTTTGTGCTATATACAAAGCAAACAATAATACGCGCTATTTTAAGCACTGTTTTTATAGTTTCCTCATTGGCATTAGCGCTTCATTGGGTGCCTGGTTTTAACAACCTTCCTATTGCTATAAACGAGCATATTACCAGCGATGCAATTGCTTTTACCCTTTATGCTAATTTTGATAAAGCTATGGCTGGCCTCTTTCTTTGTGCTTACTTTTATTCAAATATAAAGCCTTTAAAAGCAGAGTCTAAAAAGACGACTTCATTAATTAACCCCCCTATTTTAATAATTATTACTACCATTTTAGCCGCACTTACTGCAGCTTTAATGCTTGGGCTGGTAAGCTTTAACCCTAAGGTACCTGACTTCTGGTTAGCATTTATTGCTATAAACCTTTTATTTACCTGTGTTGCTGAGGAAGCTTTATTTAGAGGCTTATTACAAACCAAGCTTAGCCAAATTATTACGCCTACCCGCTCGGCAATATTTGCGCCTGTAATTACTGCAGGTATTTTTGCTTTGGCACATTTTGCTGGGGGAGTTAGCTATGTATTAGTTTCATTTATTGCAGGTTTGGGATATGGCTATGTTTTTTATAAAACGCAGCGTTTAGAGTGGGCTATTTTATGCCATTGGTTAGTAAATATTTGTCATTTCTTTTTGTTTACTTATCCTATGCTAAGTAAAACCGAGTGCATATAAAGTCATTTACAAATACTAACAATTTACTCAGTAGTAAACATTGCCCACATTCGATTTTGTTAGTAATTTACTACTTCAAACAATAAATTAAAGGACTAATTAATATGCTACGTTTTATGGCAATAATAACTGCACTGGCTACTTTAAGTGGTTGCTCAAACATGACTTTTCATACTGATATAGACAACGACGTTTTATCTCAAGAAATTGGTACCTACGTTAATAAAAGAGATTTGCAGCAGTTTTACAGCGACCAAGAAGCACACGAAAGTGGCGCTACACTTTTAGGCCGAATAGCAGGTGAAAGCTGTGATGGCGATGGTATGGGTAACAATAATGTAAGCTATAACCGTTCTAAATCAAATGCTATTGATTTACTTAAAGCTGATGCCATGCGCAGAGGCGCAAATGCTTTTACTATTAACTCTTGTAGCGAAACCTCTATATCGTATTGCGACCTATCTGTTTTATGTACCGGACAGGCCTACGACTATTAATAAATCATATATTAAGTGCAAAGCTCAGTAGCACACGCTTTCCAGACTCGATTTTAGATACGCTGTGTTCGTACTTATCGGGCCTAAATAAATACACCCTATTAAACCAGTTAATAATACATTTAGCGCATTTAAACACCCCACCGCTTTTAGGTTTTACTAATACAAAGTTGAGTTTGTAATAGCGCCCTTGCTGCACCGGATCAATGTGGTTCATTACGCTGTGATTAGTTGGGTAAGTAACAAGGTTTATCGAAAATGTATTACTGCTAAAAATGGCTTTGTTTTTAACGGTTGCAATCATACTGCCTCCTATGAGTTTATATGCCGCATGGTAGCATTTAGTAAATTATGAATGCTTAGACTAAACAATATCAAAATACGATGTCATATAACTAAACAACCTGAAACAAAAAAGCCGAACTTATTTACTAAGCTCGGCTTTTAAAAATGCATTATTTAGCAATTATGCACTTGGGTATTCGCGGTAGGCACGTTCGATATTTTTAGCCTGCTTTTTAGAAATACCTAAATGCGCCAATGCTACACGTAAACGAGCACGCGATAGGTCAGAGCCTAATATTTCCATAGCATCAAGCACAGAGGTAGATGACGTTTTACCCGTAATTGCCACAAAAACCGGCTCTAAAAAGTCTTTAATTTTAAGCTCGTGGAACGTTGCTACTTCTTTTGCAATGGCAAAAATAGCTGGTTTATCAAAGCTACGTAGGCCTTCTAGCTGCCATACAAAAAATTGTAGTGCTTGGCGAATTACGTCTTCATCGGCTTTGCCCGCTGTTAATAGCGCAGGATCATAAGTAGGTATACCGCCTACAAAGTGCCCTGCTAAGTCAACTAAGTCCGACAATGTGTTAATACGTGCTTTGGCTTCTGGTAATACTTTAGCTAGCATTTCGCCATTAAACTTCCAATCAACAAAGCGCTGAATTAACTGCTCGTCAGTTAGGTTTTCGCGGATCCACATGCCGTTTAACCAACTAAGTTTATCTACGTCGAATACTGGGCCACCTAGTGACACGCGCTTCATATCGAAGTTTTCAATCATTTCGTTAAGAGTGAATTTTTCACGCTCATCTGGCATTGACCAACCCATGCGGCCTAAATAGTTAAGCACGGCTTCTGGCAGGTAACCCATTTCTTTATAGTAGTTAATAGAGGTTGGGTTTTTACGCTTAGACAGTTTTGACTTATCTGGGTTACGCAGTAGCGGTAAATGCCCAAGTACTGGCGCTTCCCAACCAAAATCTTCGTAAAGTTTTAATAGTTTAGGCGCTGAGTTAATCCACTCTTCGCCACGGAAAATATGGCTAATTTGCATATGGTGGTCGTCAACTACGTTCGCTAAAAAGTAAGTTGGGAAGCCATCAGCTTTTAATAGCACTTGCATATCGACGTTTTCCCACGGGATCTCAATTTCGTCGCGTAGGTAGTCGTTAAATTTAAAAGTGCCTTCGCTAGGGATTTTCATACGTATAACGTAAGGTTTACCCGCTGCTAGGTTTGCTTTAATTTCGTCGTCTGTGTGGTTTAAGCCACGGCCGTCGTATTTAGGGCGTAGACCTTCTGCCATTTGCTCTTCGCGCATTTTATCCAGCTCTTCGCTTGTTGCAAAACAGTAAAATGCTTTGCCGTCGTCAACGAGTTGGTGTGCGTATTTTTTGTATAAATCGCTACGCTCAGACTGGCGGTACGGGCCAAACTCACCGCCCACATCTGGGCCATGATCCCACTCGAGTCCTAACCAACGCAAACTATCCATAATTGCTTGCTCTGACTCGGCAGTGCTACGTACTTGGTCGGTATCTTCAATGCGAAGTACAAATTCACCACCTTGCTGTTTAGCAAAACAGTAATTAAATAAGGCGATATAAGCGGTGCCAAGATGCGGGTCGCCAGTTGGCGACGGGGCAACACGGGTGCGAATTGTCATGGTAATGTCTCTTTTAATAAGTGAGATGGTAAAGTTATTTATGCTGCTACTTTATTTATATAAGCAATAATATCGTTTGATTCGTATAGCCAAGTTACTTGGCCATTTTGCTCGATGCGCAGACAAGGCACTTTAACTTTTCCGCCTTGTTCTAGCAGTTCTTGACGATATTGCTCATTACTTTTTGCATCACGCGCTTCTATTTTAAGGCCTTCGCGCTTAATAGCACGGCGCACTTTTACACAAAACGGGCATGCTTTAAATTGATAAAGCTTAAATTGTGCGGTTTGCTGATCAAGCTGCTGTTGCACTTCTGGAGCACGTTTTTTACTACGTGGCGTAAATACAAAATTAAAGAATAAAATTATACTTCCTAATAACCAACGAACTAATTTCATTAACTGCACTCTATTTACAACAAATTTAAGGTGCCAGATTTTAACACAAAAATAGCAGCAAAAAAGCTCAAATATACTCAGCCAGTATATTTGAGCTTTGTAAGCTCAACCTCGGGTCAGGTTAATTATTTAGCTACTAAAATGGGGGCTTATTTATTCAGCTATACTGCTTTTTATTACAGTAAAATTAAGTCATCGCGATGCAGTACTTCTGCCCCGCCATCGTAATCAAGTAACTCACCTATTTGCTTAGAGTGCGCGCCTTTAATTTTATTAACTTCGCTGCTGCTAAAGCGGGTTAACCCACGAGCAATAAGTTGTTTGTCGCTATTTATTACACTTATTAGATCGCCGCGCTCAAATGCCCCCAACGCATTGGTCACGCCTTTAGCAAGTAAGCTTGCACCTTTAGTTTGCAGCGCGGTTATTGCACCGGCATCAATAACAATTTGCCCGCTACTTTTAGGTCCAGCGAGTAACCACTTTTTACGCCCTTCTTTTGGCGCAGTGAGCTTTAAAAAACGTGTGCCGGGCAGTTGCTCGCTCATACATTTTAAAATGACATTTTTACCCGCACCTTTGGCAATTATAACCTCAACCCCAGCACGCCTTGCAATGTCGGCTGCTTGCAGTTTGGTTGCCATACCGCCGGTGCCCAAGTTTGTGCCACTACCACCAGCAAGCTGGCGCAATTCGTCGTTAATATCACTCACTTCACCAATTAATGTGGCATCGGCATTAGTGCGCGGATCGCTGGTAAATAATCCTTCTTGATCGGTAAGCAATAACAGCTTATTGGCATTAGCTAAAATAGCCACCAACGCTGATAAATTATCGTTATCGCCTACTTTTATTTCACTAGTAGCAACCGCATCATTTTCGTTAATGATGGGCACTACGTCGTAGTTTAATAATGCATTTAGTGTATCGCGGGCATTTAAATAGCGCTCTCTGTCGTTAACATCGGCGCGGGTTAACAGCATTTGCCCTACGTTTACACCATACAAAGCAAACAAGCTTTGCCAAATATGAATGAGCTGGCCTTGACCAACTGCTGCTAGCATTTGCTTATCTATTACGCTGCGGCCACAGGGCTTTAGTAATTGCTCTCGTCCGGCCGCCACGGCTCCGCTCGAAACTAAAATAACGTGATGCCCTTGCTTTTTAAGCTCACAACATTGGCGCACTAGTTCAACCATATGCGCTTTATCTAGCTTATCGGTGCCGCCAGTCAGTACGCTTGTACCTAGCTTTACAACGATTACCTGATCCCTTTGCATTTATTTTTACTACTGAATAATTAAAGATGAATTTATTTATACCAGCTGGGTATTTTTCAACAAGTAAAATATATTCATGCTAGGATCTGATTTTATTCAATTGTGTAAATTACCTGCTATGCCTGCCAGTTTATGTTTAATTATTGCCACCTTTTTATGGGGTAGTTCCTTTATTGCACTTAAGTATGCCATTGCTATTTACGACCCCGCTTTGGTGATATTTTTACGCATGCTAACCACATTATTTTTATCGCTGTGCTTATGGCGCTATGTAATACGCTTTGAATACAGAGTTGGTGACTGGAAGTATTTAATTGCTATGTCGCTGGCTGAGCCTTGCTTGTACTTTTTATTTGAAGGCCATGCAATGGAATATACCTCGGCATCGCAGGCGGGGGTAATTGTGTCGTGCTTGCCTATTATTATTGCTGTACTGGCTTTTTTTATGCTTAAAGAATACATCAGTAAATCTATTATTATTGGCTTTACTTTTTGTATTGGTGGCAGCATTTTGCTCACTGTGCTTTCACCAAACTCCGATCAAGCGCCTAACCCATTATTAGGTAATTTTTTAGAACTTATGGCCATGGTATGTGCGGCGTTTTATACCGTTTGCATTAAACACTTAGCGAGTCGTTATTCACCGTTAACGCTTATAGCGCTGCAAGGCATTAGTGGCAGTTTATTTTTTGCACCGTTTTTGCTTTTTATCGACCTACCAAGCGAAAATCAACACAATATAACCGCTTTATTAAGTATTTTATATTTAGGCTCGTTTGTTACTTTAGGCGGTTATGGTATGTATAACTACGCTATTAGTAAGGTATCGGTATTAACCGCAGCGGCTTATTCAAATTTAATTCCTATATTTACGCTGATTCTTTCGGCCATCATTTTAAATGAAGTGCTTAACTTGTGGCAGTGGCTGAGTATATTTGTGGTATTTGTTGGCGTAATGATCAGCCAACGTCATCAAGAATTAGTGGTTGATATCCCCAGCGCCGAGTCGGGCGAGGATATTTCCACCGATCTTACTACCTCCGATATCATATCGGCCGAAACCAATAGCCTAAATTCGGTTCCCGATGCTAACGCGTCAAAAGGGTAGCACGTTAGTAAATACAATTGTGCAGTGTATAAAAATGTGTTTTCTGACTCATGAATTACCTCGCTGCCGGTTACTTTATAATGCTGCAAGGTGCCATTTTGTAATTGCAGGGTAAACTGCTCTCCCACTTTAACGTGCTGTAAAAAAGCAAAGTGAGTGTCGTTATGCCCTGCAATGAGTGCCCCAGCTTGTTTACTACCAAGCTCTGCTGCGGGTAAAAAGTGGCTGGGCGCAAAGGCTAAATTACGCCCGCTAGCACCTGCTAATACGGTGAGTTTTTCATTATGCGCCGGCCAATTTAATTGTGCGGTTACATAACTATCGGCGTAAAACCATGGCTTAACTTTTGCTTCAGGCGTTTTAAGAGCCTGCTGCCAGGCCTGTTCAATTAGTAATTGCGCCAGCCATGCTTTGCCTTGCATGTAAGCGCCATGACCAAATAACCCCAAACCAAGTATTAATAGCCCCGCGCTTAGCCACTTTTTCATTTAAAACGCCTTACTAGCACAAACCCACTTAACAATAAAATTCCTAATATTATATGTACTTTGCTTTGCCCATCGGTTTGTGGCAAACGCATTGCCATACCCTGAGGAACTGCGTTAGTAGCATTAGCTGTTTGTTCTGCTATTGGATTGATTTGTGTTTGCTCTATTGCTATAAAAGCCGTAAATGGGCTGAGTAATTGATGAGTAAGCGCCAATTGTTGCACTTCGTCTTTAACTGCATTTTGTGAGTTATAGAGCAGCAACGACTTAATTTTTTGACGAGCCCACAGCTTAGCAATTCCTTTAGCATTTGAGCCTGCTTGTATGTTCAGGTTAATACTAATAGGCCCTTGTGCAGTTTGCCCGTTTAATATTACATTACTAGCATTATTGAGCTTTATAGCCACCATTATTGGCTCATTAAAATAGAGATCTGGCAGTGGCGAAGGCCAAAAGTCTAGGCTATTACCGTTTTCATCGCTTAGCGCTAAATTAGTAATTGCAGGATGTGCGAGCTTATCAAATAACTGCTGCATTTTAGGTTGCACCTCGCTAGTGCTGCCTATAAAAGTAAACGAGCCCTTGCCTACATCTGCCGCACGGCGCATAAAAAAGCTATTGGGGGCGCTGCCAATACCAACTGTAAATAAGCGGCTATCGCCTAATTTAGCTTGAATACTTTTAAACAGTGCATCTTCGTTGCTTACGCTACCATCGGTTAAAAATATTACTTGGCGTACAAAACCATCAAACTGCGAACCATCTAAAACGGCATCAAGTGCGCCTTGTATTTCTGTACCGCCGTCGGCTTGTAACCCATATATAAAGCGCTCTGCGCGGCGTAAATTAAAGCCACTTGCAACTAAAGGTTTATCGCTCATTAGGGTTACTACATTATCAAACCCTATAATGTTAAAACTGTCGTTACTGTCTAGCAGCGAGAGCGCATAAAACAATGCGTTTTTAGCTTGCTCCATAGACTGCCCATGCATAGAGCCCGAAGTATCGACTACAAATACTGTTTCGCGGGCTAATCGCTGCGTTGCTATAAAGTTATCTGCAGGCGGCATTAGCATAGCGAGCCCGTAGCGCTCGCCATTTTCAAACTGCTCGGTAAAAAATGCAGCTTGGGCTTGCTCTTTTTGCAGTGGTTTAAACTCCAGCACAAAGTCGCGGTTTAGCGCATTTTGCTCATTTAACTCTATTGAGTATTGTCCAAATGCAGTGTTTTGAATATTTACATTATGAAATTTAGAATTTATATCTACCAGCTCTAAACCTACGTCTATATCTAAGTTTAAATTAAACTGACTACTTGGCTTATCGTCATTTTTTTGCGTGCTATAAACTGGGCTTAGCCAACCATGTGGTAGCGAGTTAGTTGGTTTTTGGCTTTCTTTATTTATGTCAATTTCACCTTGGGTTACATGATAACGCGGTGTGATTGTGCCCGGAAAGCGCACTGTAAAGGTGCCGCTGCTGTAATCAATTATTTCTTGATATTCCAGCTCAATAATAACCTGCTCCCCAGGGGCTATATTAGCTACGTTTGTAATAAACATATTAGCGCGTTGATGGCGTACTAGTGCTGCTTGCTTGCCGGCCTGTTTGGCTTCTGCGTATTTTTTTTCGGCCGCCACTTTTTTATCAATTTGGCCCTTAATTACTCGCTCGCCAATACGCATGGTCATAGCATGTACTGCGCTTTCATCGGGCAGCGGAAACACATAACGCGCATTAACAGCAAACGGGTTTTGGTTTTGATAAGTTTGTTTAACTACAACATGATTTATAAGTCCGGTTAATGTCATATTTGCATCACTTTTTAATATTATTGCAGGGCCTGCTTGTGCGCCGCTGCTATCAAAAAGTTCTAACTTGGGAGAGTGTGCGTGGCTTTTAAAGCTCGTTAACATCACCAGTATACCCAGTGTAAAAAGGCTTACCCATTTAAGGGTAAGCACTTTGCTTGGTTTACTCAAAAAAAACATAAAATCACTCCATCGAAGGCTTTAATTTAATTACTTGCTGTTTGGCTATTTACAGGATTTATTAAACGAGTAGTAAGGGTTACCCGCCGATCAAACGTGTTGTCTTCTACTGTGTTAGTTTTAGCAAGTGTTTGCTGCTCACCAAATGCTTGCGTGCTTAAGCGCGTGTGGCTTACGCCCTGTTTTATTAAATAGCTTTGCACCGCATTTACACGTGCTTTTGAAAGTAAAAGGTTGGCTTGTTCATCACCGCGTTGATCGGCAAACCCACTTAAATCGAGCGCTAACTGTGGCTGGTTTTTTAAAAGCGTAACGAGTTGGTCTAACTGCAATGCAAAATGTGGCGCAATAACACGTGAGCCGGTTTTAAACTGTACTGTCATGGCAAGTAAATTATTAATTTGCGATTGTGTTAACTGCTCATTTTGATTAGCAAGCACTTCGATTTGTTGCTCTAACTGGCTGTTATGGTTAAGCAGGTGTTGGTAGTCGTTGGTTTTTTCTGTCATTACAATTATTGCACGCTGTTGCTGGGCAATTTTGTTATCAGCAACTTTTGCATCGCCTATTAAACCACCAGCAAATGCTCCCACAAAAGCACCAATAGGGCCGCCTACTACACCACCTATAATAGCGCCCGCTCCTAAGCCTATTGCGGTTTCGGTGTGCGCTTCTTTTGTAGCCGTATTATTAGAGGTTGATGCTAATGCGGGACCGCAAAAAACGGCCGCTAGGGTTAGCGCTATTAATGTCTTCTTCATGATTGATCCTTAAACTTACTTTTTAATTTATGATGTTTTGTTTTGATGGGTGTATTAAAACAAGCTCAAGTGGCAACAAAGGGGAGCAAAAATGGCAAACCACTGAGCAATTGTGGCAAAAAAAAGGCAATTGCCTTTTTAAGCGTACTTAGCTTAAAAACTTCGTTATAGTGCGTTGGTAATAAAGAGGATAAACCCAGAAATGAAAAAAATAGCCATCATTGAAGATGAACCCGCCATTCGCGAAAACTACACTGAAATGCTCAGCGCACAAGGTTATCAGGTAACTGGGTATGCAAATCGTAGTAGCGCAGAAGCGGCGTTTAAAAATGCCCTGCCCGATTTAGCCATTGTTGATATTGGCTTAGGTAATGAAATAGATGGTGGTTTTTTGCTGTGCCAAACATTGCGCTCACTGTCTAAAACGCTGCCTATTATTTTTTTAACCGCTCGCGATAGCGAAATAGACACTGTATGCGGCCTACGTATGGGCGCCGACGATTACCTCACAAAAGATATTAGTTTGGCTCATTTAGCGGCGCGTATTGGTGCGCTATTTCGTCGTATGGAAGCACTTAAACAACCTGCCGACGAAAATGCACTTATAACTCGTGGGCCGCTAACGCTCGACACACAGCGCATGCAGGTGTTTTGGCAACAACTATTAGTTGATTTAACAGTAACCGAATTTTGGATGTTGCACTCCCTCGCACAGCGCCCCGGACATGTTAAAAGCCGTAATGAATTAATGAGTGATGCTAAAATTTATGTAGACGACAGCACCATAACTTCACACGTAAAACGTATTCGTAAAAAATTTATAGCACTCGATAGTAACTTTGACTGCATAGATACAGTGTATGGCATGGGCTACAGGTGGGAGCAAATTTAATGTTGCGATTTGGCCTACGTAGTAAGTTTATTTTACTTTCTTGCTTTTTATTTTTATTGCCCTGGTTGGGCTACGAATATGTGTGGGAAATGGAAAAGTTTTTACGCCAAGGCCAAGAAAAAACCTTAGTAGGCACTACCCGTGCCCTCGCCACTGCCCTGCATGAACGCCCTGCATTATTTGATCAGCAAACTAGTTTTTTAGATCAAGTTGTAAAGGGCCGCGATCTATACGCGTACAACCTTAAAAATCCTATTCAACTCGATGGTAAGCTCACTGATTGGGAGAGCTATCAGGCATTATTTTGGCAATACGACAAACGCTACTTACAAAAAACCGACAACAAGCATCAAGCCAGCGATCTGTCGTTTGAGCACATGGTAGGAAAGTTTGATAATTACCTTTATGCACTGTTTAAAGTAACTGATAACCAACTCGTTTATCGACCAAAAAACAGTTTAAGTATTACTAATAACGACCATTTAAAAATTGGCTTAAAAACACCTGATGGGCAGTTTAACCGCTATATTATTGCGCCACGGCAAGATGGCTGGGTAAACGCTTTTAATGCAGATAGCAAAGTACCCTTTACAAAAATTCAGGGCTATTTTAGCAGTACGGCGGCTGGCTACAATATTGAGCTACGCTTTCCTATTAGTATGCTTGGCAATAAGCTTGGCTTTGCCATTGTTGATGTAGATAACAAAGAGCCCTTGTTAGAACCTAAAATAATGTCGACCTCAAACTTAAATAACCCCAGCGATTTAGGTTCAGTACTTGTGCCCTCTCCCGAAATTAATCGTATTTTAAAAGGCATGGGCCACAGTGGCAGCCGTATTTGGGTGGTCGATAAGCATCATAGAGTATTAGCACAATCGGGCTCGATTCATCATGCCGATGGCGTATGGGCTGACGGCCTTGCCAATCAAGCTCCTGAAACTTGGTGGCAACAGTTTGAGCAAAACTACTTGCATCCCCTTTATTATAAAATTTTAACACGCCCCGAAAACGAATTTTTAGATACTCTGCACGACGTAGCAGCTATGCAAGGCAGTCATTTAGCCAAAGCACTAAAAGGCCAGCCTGCATCATCGTGGCGATTAACCCCCGACAGTAAAGCCGTTATTTTATCGGCTGCTTACCCTATTTGGATCCAAGATAAAGTAATTGGCGCGGTAATAGCCGAGGAAACTACCAATGGCGTACGTACACTGCGTAATAAATCGCTCGAAAAATTATTTAACGTTATTTTAGCCGTGATGCTTATTGGCACAGTAACGTTATTCTTTTTTGCCTCTCGAATATCGAGCCGTATTAGGCGTTTGCGCGATACTGCAGAGCAAGCTATAGATGCACAAGGGCGAGTTACTGGCAGTATTAATTACAGCGATGCTAATGACGAAATTGGCGATCTATCACGCAGTTTTGCTAATATAGTCAGCCGCCTTGGTGGCTATACTAACTATTTAGAAAATATGTCGTCGCGGTTATCGCACGAGCTGCGTACACCTGTTGCGGTAGTACGCTCATCGCTCGAAAATCTGCAAATGCAACCACAAAGCGAGCTGAGTCAAAAGTACTTAGATCGCGCCAGTGAAGGCGTTGAACGCTTAGGTAAAATTATTACCACCATGAGCGAAGCCACTCGCTTAGAGCAAAGTATTCAAAGCAATGAGCCTGAGCCATTCGACTTACAAAAAGTAATAAGTGGCTGCATGCAGGGCTACCAGCTTACTTACCCTAAGCAGCTGTTTACACTTGATATATGCCAAACTGCGCTTCCTATGCAAGGCGCACCAGAGTTTATAGCGCAACTGCTCGATAAGTTAATTAATAATGCAATTGAATTTAGCCACGCAGAAAAGCCAATTAGTGTTAGCTTAAAGCAAAACGACAGTGCAGCAATTTTAACCGTAGGGAATTATGGTCCATTATTACCTGCAGGTTTAACTGAGCATATTTTTGATTCTATGGTGTCGGTGCGTAGCCAGCAAATGCAGCAACAGCCACATTTAGGATTAGGACTCTATATTGTAAGGTTGGTGTGCGACTACCATAATGCCAGTGTAACCGCTAAAAACAATCAACAGGGCGATGGCGTAGTGTTTACTGTAAGCCTGCCATTAGTTAAGTAAAAGTGGGTTGTAATTTACTTAACTAATACTCGCCACTGGGTTGGCTTTTTTTGGGTTACAATTTAGTAAGAGTTAAAATGTAACTGTTCACTTTTAATTCAGTGGCAAAACCCTAACCTAGCGCTAATCACCCTAAGCTAAGGTTTAATCATGCACCCATTATTAGAGCAAGAAGAGTTAGATTTTATATTTGAATTATATAGGCCAACAACAAGCACTAAACCTGTAAGCGAGCAGAGCCAAAACCGCAACTATAAAAAAGTAACGCAGCGCCAGTGCAATAAAGATAACAGCACATCAAGTTACTTAATTTAATTACTTTTAATGCCCTACTCACTGTGCCTGTTTTTCTCGTGTTAAAAACGCTTTTACACAGTTTATTTCCGCTTGTTTAACTTCCTCGCCTATTTCTGGGCCTTTTTTGCCGCTGTTAAGTGCAGCTTGTACCACTTGTTTTTTATCTAGCTTTAATAGTTCTGCATGAATAGCACGCAGCTTAGCTGCTTGCGGGTAAGGTTTATCTACGAGTGTTTCGCCGCGCCCTTGTGCATCGCATTGGCATGCTTGAGTAAAAGCAATAAAACGTTGTGGATGAACCAAGGCGTTTAAATTAGTCACAATTAACTTATGAACCGTTTCGGGCCTTAATTGCTCTAATGTATGACAAAGAGTGTGATTATCGCTAGTAAGTACGCCAATATCGCGAAAGCAATTAGGTATTTTTAAGCGTTCACAAAACTGTTCAACTACAGCAACCCCATCTCGTTCATGGCCACGTAAATTACCGCGTTTTTTAAAACTGATCGCTTTACCAAAGTCGTGAGTTAATGCAGCAAAACGCGTTGCTAAATCAAAATTCAAATCGGCTGCACGCCTAAGTACTAACATGGTATGCACAAACACATCACCCTCGGGGTGATGTTGTTTAGGTTGCGGCACATTAACCATTTTCTCAAGCTCGGGAAAAATCCCTAAGCCTTGCAACGCTTGAAAATAAAGTTCGGGATGCTTTTCACCCAGGGCTTTTTCGGTCTCTAACCATACTCGCTCTGGCACTAAATGATTAAGCTCGCCTTGCTGCTTAAGCTGTTGCATTAGTGCATAAGTGCTCGGATGTATACGCCACTCGCTGCCAAAACGGGCTAAAAAGCGAGCTATACGCAACACCCGCACTGGGTCTTCTACAAATGCATCTGTTGTATGGCGCAGTATTTTATCTTTAAGGTCTTGTTGGCCGTTAAATGGGTCAATTATATTGTCGTTAGCATCGAGCGCCATAGAGTTTATAGTTAAATCACGTCTGGCTAAGTCTTCCTCTAGAGTCACATCTGGGCTGGCATCAACCACAAAACCGGTATAGCCTTTACCACTTTTTCGCTCAGTGCGCCCAAGTGCATATTCTTCTTTGGTTTTTGGGTGTAAGTAAACCGGAAAGTCGCTACCTATTGGCACAAAGCCTAACGCTTCCATTGTCTGTGGCGTTTCGCCAATAACAACATAATCGTTGTCATTTGATGCTCTTTTTAGCAGTAAATCACGCACTGCACCACCAACTAGGTAAACCTGCTCCAATGCTTTATCCACGTAACCTCCAAAAACAAATACCAAAACTGCAATTAATGGTACTAATTATACCCAAAACCATATTAAAAGTCTGAGTAGTTTGACCTACCGCTAACTTGCTCATTACAATAGCGCTTTATTTTTAGCTAAAGTCATAACAACAATGAAAAAGCACTCTGCAAAAAAAGAACTCATGCTACTGCCTATATTACTGGTGGTTATTTTAATGTGTGTGGTGGGGCACTTTTTTATGCAAGCAGATTATCAAGACAGTAACATGATTGAATACATGTTAGCAGCGCTACCATTTGCAATGTTTGGCTTAGTGGTTGTAGCCTTTAAAATGGCGGCTAAAAGCGAAAAAAAAGAACAAAACGAGCAGGATTCTTAATCCTGCGTTATGTGTTTAAAGTACATGATAACCAAACCAATCAGGTTTAATTTTTTGTGCTTGCCCACTTGGGGTCAGTTTTATACTAAGCTGGCTGTCGAGTAAATCTATTGCAAAGCAATCGTCTACGTCGTGTAAATCATCTTTATGAATATGGCTAAAGCCAGCGAGTAAATCGTTTTTAGCGCGCTGTTTGGCCTCTTGACTACTGCTTGCTACATACAGTGCAAAGTCGTGTTGCTCAGCCATTAAATCGCTTCTGTAGGCGCCTAAGTTTACAAAGTAAAGCTGTTTAGTTTGCTCAACTGGCGTGTCGCTTACTGTAACTTTATAACCATCTATGTGGTTAATTGCCATGTAGCTATCCATATGCACGCTGTTTTTGTCGCCCACCCATTGGCTTTTTAATTTAGTATAGGTTTGCTCAATGTTTTGCCCAACTACAAAACGAATGTCGTGCATTTCTATATGGCAGCCCTGAATTCGCCCACCTAAATACACCATGAATAACTGCATGTTTAGTTCCTATAAATTGGTTATTTAAGCTAAATTATCAACATCTATATTGTGCTTTTTAATCAGTTTATAAAAATCTGAACGGTTACGTTTAGCTAGTTTTGCGCCTTCGGCGACATTTCCACCAGCCATTTTAAGGGTGTTTATTACGTAGTCGCGTTCAAATTCTTTTTTAGCGTCGTTTAGCGACAATGGCTCTACATTTTTTTCGTTGCTATTTAATGCACTTAGCACTAAATGCTCTGAAATAACTTCGCTTGGGGTAAGTGCTACAACTTGCTCTACCACGTTTTGAAGTTGGCGAATATTACCTGGCCAGTCGTAACGCACGAGTGCGTGCATGGCGTCGTTGGCAAAGTGTTTTTCGCTTTGCTTCATTCGCTTTGCAATACTGGCGCTAAAGTATTGTGCAAGTAGACTTATATCTTCGCGACGCTCGCACAAAGGAGGGAGTTTTAAATTAACCACGTTTAAGCGGTAGTATAAATCCTCCCTAAACTGCTGATTTATAATCGCTTCGGGGAGGTTTTTATGAGTTGCCGATACAATGCGAACATCTATGGCTATTTCTTCTTGAAAGCCGACTGGACGTATGGTTTTTTCTTGCAATACGCGCAGTAACTTAACTTGTAAATTTAGCGGCATATCACCTATTTCATCTAAAAATAAGGTGCCTCCCTCAGCTTGTTGAAACAGTCCTTGGTGATCTTTTATGGCGCCGGTAAACGAGCCTTTTTTATGACCAAATAATTCTGACTCTAGCAGTTCACCCGGTACTGCGCCGCAGTTTATCGCTACAAATGGGCCTTTACTTACATGGCTATGCTGATGAATAGCTTGAGCTAATAACTCTTTACCCGTACCACTGGCTCCCGATATTAATACGTTAACTTGCGTTGGCCCTAGCAGTTTAACTTGCTCTAGCAAATGTAGCATAGCGCCGCTACGGGTAACTATATTGCTAGTGGGTATTATTTCATCGGCATTTACGCCGTGTATTTCTATCGCTTTTGCTAAGCTGTCGAATAACTCGTCTTTATCTATTGGTTTGGTAATAAATGCAAAAATGCCTTGTTTGGTAGCCTCTACCGCATCAGGAATAGAGCCATGCGCTGTCATCATAATAACGGGCAATGCCGGATAGCGGCTTTGCAATTGGCGGTGCAGTGCCATGCCATCCATTTCGTCCATGCGCAGGTCGGTTACTACGGCATCGAACACTTGGCTTTTTAATATTTGTAACGCAGTTAGGCCGCTCTCGCAGGTGGTAACCTCGTAGCCTTTTGATTCGATACGAATAGCGAGCAATTTTAATAAGCTGGCATCGTCATCCACTAATAATACTTTTGCACCTTGCGGTTTTATTGCTGGCATAACTACTGCTCCTTAGTTTCTTCGCGTAATAACAGTTGCTGCTCTATGGTTGCTAATGACGAGAGCGTTTGTTGCATTTTATTATTAAGTGCTTGCTGCTCTTTTTTAGCATTTATTTGTAGTGTTACTTGTTGTTTTTGTAGCCATAAATACTGTTTTATATCGTCTGGCCAATAGTAAGCTTGGTCAAGTTTAAGTAACTTACTCATTACCGTATTAGGATCGCTACTAGTGTTTAAACACATAAATTGAAAAAAGTTTTTTAGTTCTTTTTCGCCAACAAAATCTTTGTTATCTGGGGTTAACTTAAAACCACCACATTTATTAGCATGCCAGGCTATTACTTGCTCCGCAGGGGGATACATAGGATCGCTTTTAGGCCGAGGCTTTGGGCTTGGCTGGCTGTTTTTATCGCTCGTTACTTTAGTTTGAGTTTGCGCCACTGGGCTATCAACCACTTGCTGTTGGGGGTTATTAGTTTTGCACCCCGATAAAATGATGGCACTGCCACACACACATAAAATAGCCATTAAACGCGAGGTCATACTAGTTAACTCCTTGATTTGTTATTATGGGAAGCGTAATTAAAAATCGACAACCTTGGGGTTCATTTTGCTCTATTAATAATTGTCCGTTTAATTGCTCTACTGACTCTTTAACAATAGTTAAGCCTAAGCCACTGCCTTGTAGCGTAACATTTTTGCTATGCTTACCTTGATAAAATGCGCTAAAAACATGTGCTTTTTCGTGCTCTTTAATTCCGCATCCCTCGTCGCTTATCGCCATTTTTAGCTTACTGTGCTCAAAGGTTAACGCTATAGATACTGCCTGCCCGTGTTGTGAAAACTTTAAGCCATTAGAAATTAATTGCACTAAAATCATTTCAATTAACTCCCCAGGTAACGCAAGCGCCTTATTAGGTAAGTTGTTATGCCAAATAAGGATTTGCTCTCGGGCTGTTAGGCGGTGCTCAAAATGACTATTAATTTTATTAATTAAATGATTAAACTCAACCTCACTTACGCTGTCTTTACTAGTACGAATCGCGTTATAACTAAGTAGGCTGTCAATCATAGTACGAAGGCGCACCATAGACTGGCTAATAAGCTCAAGTACAGCGCGTTGCTCTTTAGTTATAGGGCCAACTATTTCATCGCTGAGCAAGTCGGTGCCCTCGACCATTGAGGCTAGAGGTGTTTTAAGTTCGTGGGTAACGTGGCGTAAAAAGGTGTCTTTTTGCTGCTCAAGTATATGTAACTGAGCTTGCACCCATTGTAATTTATTACCTAATTCAACTAGCTCTGCTGAGCCTTGCACGGCTATTTTTTGTTGCCAGTCACCTTGCCCTAATTTACCAATAATTTTAGTCAGGCTTTTTAAACGGCCACTTATACGCCACAAAAAACCGCCTCCTACTAAGAGTGTTAGCGGAATTAGCGCCACCAGCCAGTTAATAAATGAAGTTTGCAACTGCGCTATTTCTTTTTGATTATTAGTAATTTGGGTTTCGCTTTTATCGCGTAACCATAAGGTAAGTTCGGCGAGTAAATCGCTAATAGGTAAAAACAAGGCTACCTGCTGTTGTTTTTGTTCAACAAGTTGAGTGTGTGCTAGTTGCAGAGTATTCGTTAAACGCTGCCATTGTGCGGTGTGACTTTTACTGGGCGCTATACGTGTAAGATCTTCAATACTTTGTAGCGATGCTTGCCACTTATCAACTATGAGCGTATCGAGTGACTCACTTTTTAGTACCCAATTTTGCCGAGTAGCGCGCTCTAAACTATTGAGTTCTTGTTTTAAAATATTAAACGATTTAGTTACTTGGTAGTTATTACTAACAATTTGCTGAGTTACAGCTAACTGCTTATTAAGCGCATTTAAAAATACAATAACCACTAACGATAAGGGTAATAACGACAGCAGCATACTCATTACAAACTGGCTAATTAAATTAGGGCGCCAATTAAGTATTGCTTTGTATTTTTCAGCCATCACTGCTGGCATTGCATCCATCCTTTAGTAACTTTAAACAGCCTATTATTAAGCGTTTAAGTTATACACTAGCTGAATCAATTTACATATCTGTTATTCGTACTGTAAAGCCGCCTGTTGCCAAACAGCAACAACTCAACTCTTTGATTTATATTGCTTCTTTATTTATAAGCCAAATTTCGTTGCAAAAAACACACAGATACCTGTAAAACTTGCTTAACCTATAACACCAAAAACCATAAGCAACTGAATTTAAAAGATAAAAATAATTGGCATCGTTTTTGTAATAGTTAATCTAAGTTTATCTTATAAGGAAATGACCATGAGTAATCGCTTTTTAATTATTATGCCAATCGTTGCGCTAGGCTTTTTGAGCGCTAACGCGCTGGCAATGGATGTACAAGCTACTTTTAATGAACTTGATAAAGACAGTAACGGTACTCTCAGCGAAGCTGAAGCAGGTGAGGACGCCGTACTTCATGAAAACTTTTCACAAATAGATACTGATCAAAATGGTCAGCTGTCGCTAGATGAGTTTAAACAGTTTATTAAGTAACTAACCTAGTAACCAAAGGAGTTTTTTATGAAACAGCTTATAGCCGCATTTTCGTTACTGTTTTTAGTTATTAGTGCTACTGCCCTGGCTTCATCGTTTAATGCTCGTTTTGCTTTTTTAGATAAAAATATGGATGGAAAAATATCTATTACCGAAGCCAAAAAAGATAAAGAAGTAATGAAACAGTTTTCTGATTTAGATGTAAATAACGATGAAATGATCTCTAAAAAAGAGTTTGAGGCGTTTAAGCCTTAAGTTTAAATTCAAGTTTGGTCTTGTAAAATTAACTAAAAGTATTTGCTATAACCCCTGAGGGAGTGTGTAAATGGATTTAATGTTGGGCGTTAAATTATGGCAAGTACTTTATTTTATTACGAATGACATTAAAATGAGCTTTGCGAAGGAGCACCATGAAGATACGCGCTTGTTTAGTTAGTTGCTTATTATTACTAAGCTTTAATTCATTAGCACTTGATGTAAAGCAACGTTTTGATCACCTTGATACAGATCAAAGCGGCTATTTAATTCACCATGAGCTTGAGGCTCAACCGCACTTACTAAACAACTTTAGCAAATGGGATAAAAACCAAGATAATAAAATTTCATTGGTTGAATTTAAAAATTATCTTACGAATAACCTCTACTGAGTAATTTATGAAAAATATAAGCTATATAGCGCTCGTTGCGCTTAGTGTTTGTAGCACACCAAGCTTTGCCAGCAGCAATAACATTGCCAAGCAATTTGAAAAATTTGATCGTAACCAAAACGGCTTATTAAGCCGAGCAGAAACAGCCAGTGACCCTGCCCTATGGTCTCGTTTTGCAAGTTACGATAAAGACAAAGACGGCCACCTCTCTTTAAGCGAATTTACACTTTATGCAAGTCAGTAATTAATTTACCAATAAATTAACTGGCTTACTCTGCACAAATAACAATCCAACCACCTCAAGTGGTTGGTATTATAAAAGTGAGTTTGTTATGTTAAAGCCATTAACAATAAAAATAAGCTCACTATGCCACTCAAAAAAATAATCAAACCTTTGCTACTCGCTTGCCTTTGCGCAGGCTCAAGCCTTGCGGTTGCGCAAACTAAAGTTATTTACAACGCCAACGGCTACACACCTTTGTACAAAGGTGAAGTGCAGCAGTTTTCTACTTTAGTTATAAAAAACGGTAAAGTAGTTAAACTTGGCGGCGATACGCTAAAAAATAGCTTTCCTGATGCCAAGCTTATTGACGCTCATGGCAATACGCTATTACCGGGTTTAATTGACGCACACGGTCACATTATTGGTTTAGGTAATAACCTGTCACAATTAGATTTACGCGGTGCGCTTTCTATTGATGAAGTTACTAATAAACTCAAGGTATTTGCAAATAACAAACAAGGTTGGATTATTGGCCGTGGCTGGAATCAAGAGCTGTGGCAAAAAAAGCAGTTTCCTACCGCTGCCGATTTAGACAAAGTAGTGAGCGATCGCCCTATTGTACTATCGAGAATTGATGGCCACGCTATTTGGGTAAATAGCAAAGCCCTAGAGCTTGCGGGCATTACTGCAAACACCCAATCGCCAGAAGGCGGCGAAATTATTAAAGACGAATTTGGCAATCCTACTGGTATATTTGTAGATAAAGCAGAATCGTTAATTAAACAATTTATGCCAAAACCATCAAAACAAACTCTTAGTGACTCTTTAGATGCTGCCGGTAATCATTTATTAAGTTTAGGGATTACCTCAACCCATGATGCGGGTATAGATAAAACCACTTGGGAATTATACAAAGAACGCGGTGAACTAGGCAATTTACCACTGCGTATTGTGGCAATGCTCAGTGGCGCGAGTCACGATTTAAAAACCATGTTAAAAGCAGGTCGATACCAAGATGCCAACGACTTTATGTCTATTCGCAGCGTTAAGGTTTATGCTGATGGCGCATTAGGTTCGCGTGGCGCGGCGCTAATTGAGGATTATGCCGATAGAAAAAACCACCATGGCTTAATGCTCGAAACCCAGCAAAAACTAGAAGAGTTATTTACGCTTAGTTTTAAAAGCGGTTTTAGTGCCAACACCCATGCAATTGGCGACAAAGCTAACCACGTTGTATTAGATGCTTATAAAAATGTATTTAAAGCAACCGGCGGAATTTTACTACGTAACCGTATGGAGCATGCACAAATAGTAACGCTTGATGATATTAAGCGCTTTAAAACATTAAAAATTATTCCTTCAATGCAACCAGTGCATGCCACCTCTGATATGCACATGGCAGAGCAACGCTTAAGCGAAAAGCAATTAGCGGGTGCTTATGCATGGCAAACCTTTTTAAAACAAGGGTCAGTGATTGCAGCAGGATCTGACTACCCAATAGAATTGGCAAATCCTTTTGATGGCTTGTATGCAACAATTACTCGTATGGATCACAACCAACAACCAACCCAGGGCTGGCGTGCTAGCGAAGTATTAAGCCGTGAAGACGCACTGCGTGCTTTTACCCTAGGCGGCGCTTATGCAGCGCATCAAGAGTTTAAAGTGGGTAGTTTAGAGCAAGGAAAGTGGGCCGACTTTATTTTAATAGATAAAGATTATTTTAAAGCCCCGGTTGATGAACTATATAAAATAAACGTATTACAAACATGGATTGCAGGCAAACTTCGTTACGAAAAAGAGGCTGTGACTGCGCAATAAACTGAATACAAACTGAAAATAACAAATTAATGATAAAATTTAATTAAAGTAATCAAAAAGTGTGTCGATAAAGTGGGGTATTTAAAAATCCCCTTATGTTTCAGGAAGAAAACATGTTATCTAAAAAAATATCTCTTACTTTATCGGCACTTTTTACCCTTTCACTTTCAGCTTGTTCTAGTCACCCTGTTTACAATGGTCACGCTCCTCATAATGACTATTCTCATAACAAAAGGCACGTTCAAAATGACTCGCCTCGCGTGAGTAACTGGCAGTTTCCAGAAAAAAATTACCGCCCAATAAATAGCAGTAAATTACTTAGTAATTACACCGAACAATTAGCCATGAAGCTAATTGAAAATATGAATTACATAAATAGTAATACCCCTATTGCCATTACTTCTTTTGTAAATTTAGATGATAACCTACAAACAACTAATATTTTTGGAAACCATTTAGCTGAGAGCTTTATTACTGAACTACAAGAGTTTGGATTATCTGTTGTAGATTACAAACACACAGGTACTGTACATGTAACCCCAAATGGCGACTTTTCATTTAGTCGTAATGGTCGAGAAATTAAAGGCTACCCGCATATTGAATACACTTTAACTGGCACACTTACTTACACCAATCGCGGTGTTATTGTAAACGCACGTATTATTGGCGCTAAGTCAAAGGTAGTGGTGTCTTCGGCTAAAGGATTTGTGCCTAGTTTTGTGGTTGAGTCGTTATATCCCACTCGCCGCGTTGACGGCATAGCGCTTGACGCAATCTTATAAAAACCAAAAAGGATTAGCTTAGGCTAATCCTTTTTAGGCTCTGGCTGTTTATTACGGTATAATTTAATAATATGATACGCGTTTACAAACGCGAGTAAGCCGTTAGTAAAGGCAACGGGTACTGCACCAATAGCTAAGCCATAAATAGTAAAGGCGATACACCCAAATAAATTATACCAACGCAGCTTTACCACGTCGGTCATTGTTAACGATGCAACCAGTAAAGCAGATGCTATATAACCTAAATATTCCCAACTCAATTGTTCTCTCCTAGGCTTTAGGTTAGCATTGCATATTAAACTTTAGTACATTGAATCTGTACAGCAACGTAACAGCTAAATAAAAGTTAACCTATAAATGGCTTAAAACTCTGTTGGTTATCAGCAGCTATACTGCTCAAATAATTAGTCCAACAGTGCCAGCCCATTATATTAGCAGCACCTGATATGTTAATTAATTTAACATAATTTCTTAGAGCTTTGATGCTATCGCCATTAAGGTGCAATAAATAGGACAATTGTCCGAAGAGTATGATTGATGTTTCAATACCATTTTTCCAGTTATCTTGTTGAACAACTACTTACCTTTGCCGGTAGTAGTTATCAGCAATCAAAAAAAGAAATATTAATACAACAAGACCAGCCTTTAACTAAGTTGGTACTTGTGCGCAGCGGAACTGTGTCGTTTAGTTACGATGTAGGTAACGGACGACGCCTGCTGCTTGGTCAACTCGATTGCAATAACACCCTCATTGGTGAAATAGAAGCGCTCAATAATAACCCCTGCATTTATACAGTAACCTGTTTTAGCGATGTAACTTATAATTTAATTGAGTTAAAGCATTGGCGTGCGTTATTACTTGAAAAACCTGAGCTGAGTTTATACACAGCACAAACTATAGCGGCTAAATTTCAAGAAAATCAAAAAATAAACCTAGATAAATTATTACTGCCACTGAGCTATAACATAGCTAAAGACTGCCTACTAAGAGCCGAAAACAACAACCCTACATTGCTGCGTGCGTATCCTACGGTAAATGCCGAAGCAGAACGTTTTGCAACCACTGAGCGCGCTTACAGGCGCGTTGTAACAGAACTCGTAGAAAAAAGCTTAGTACAAAGAAGTACCCAAGGTTTATTAGCAGTAGATATACCGCGCCTAAGCCAATATGTAGATAGCTTTGCGCAATTGTAATTTATTACATCAGGTTACATAGGTTGAAACGTTAAGTTTTATCCATAAAAAAAGGCCTTAATGGCCTTTTTTTTATTTATGCAGGTTGATTATTTTTCTAGCAAAATGTCATGTATTTTTGCTAGGTCTGATTTGCCAGCAATAATTTCATCCGGTGTTAAACCCGATAACTCATGCGGAAACACTAGCCATTCTTCAGACTCATGAATATAGTAATCTGGCTTCATGTCTACTTTAGAGTTTTTAGGCTTGTAGTAAGGGCATGCAATACGAATATCGCGCGGTAAGTTTAAACGCATTAGCTCTGAAAGCTTTTCTTTTAATGCAAAAATACTGCGGCCAGAGTCAAACACATCATCAACAATGAGTAATGAGTCACCTGCATTAGCATTTTCTACAATGTAGTGTAAACCGTGTACTTTTATCTCTTTAGATTGCTTTCCAATGCCATAATAAGACGATGTACGTACCGCAATGTGATCGGTTTCAATGCCTTTGTAATCGTAAAATTCTTGCACTGCAATACCTATGGGTGCACCACCTCGCCAAATACCAATAATGAAATCTGGACGAAAGCCATCATTATACACTTGCGCTGCTACGCGAAATGAATCTTCAAGTAATTGTTGAGCCGTGATATAGCACTTATCTGACATAGTTAGGATCCCAGTGGTGAGTACAACATTTGAGCGCAGCTTAGATTAAAGCTGTAAATGAAACGTTCAAACATCTAAGGCGAGGGATTTTACCGTAATTTAAATCAAAATGCTTGTTTGCAGCACAAAAAAATAGGCACCAAACGGTGCCTATTATAATTTTTTAATAAACTAACTCTGCAAATATTACGCTTTTTCTAACAAGGTGCGAGCAACAGTACGCATGCCTTGTGTGGTAGCGCCTGCAGCCCATTGGTTAGTGCTGCTCATATTAAATGCAGCTGCCAGATCAATATGCACCCAGCCTTTGCCATCATTTGCTACAAAGCGCGATAAGAAACCAGCCGCATTTGATGCACCACCATAACCACCGCCTTTTTGCGCACGGCTGTTAGCTGTATCGGCATAAGCCGATGGGCAGTTTTGCTGATGCCACTTTTCAAGTGGTAATGGCCACGCTGCTTCCATTTCTTGAGAAGCAAAGTCTTCAACTTCACGTACTAGCTCTTTATCAAGTGCAAACAAAGCATTGTACTCTTGGCCAACAGCAACTAGCGCAGCGCCGGTTAGTGTTGCAGCATCAATAATTAATGGCGCACCACTCTCACCTGCGGCCATTAAGCCGTCAGCTAATACTAAACGCCCTTCAGCATCAGTATTTACAATTTCAACTGTAGTGCCATTTTTATACGTTAAAATGTCACCTAATTTATAAGCATGGCCAGAAATTAAGTTTTCTGCACAGCATAAAAACAGCTTAATACGTTTTTCAATACCGCGATTAATAGCCAGCGCCAAACCAGCCGTTACTGTAGCAGCACCGCCCATATCGCACTTCATGCCTAGCATACCTTCGCTTGACTTAATTGAGTAACCGCCTGAGTCAAACGTAATCCCTTTACCTACAAGCGCAGCGCTTACTGGCGCATTTGCGTCGCCTGTTGGGTTGTAATCAAGCTCAAGTAAAACTGGCGGGCGAACACTACCACGGCCAACAGCATGAATACCGATCCACTGTTGCTCTAATAATGCATCGCCTTTAATAATTTGGTAGCTCACATGCTCAGGCGCTAACGATTGAATAAATTCAGCGGCTTTTTCAGCAAGGCTTTCTGGGTAAATGTCATCGGCAGTACCGTTAACCATTTCGCGAGCCCAAATAGCTGAGGTTTTTAAGTTACCTAGCTCTTTAATATCTGACTGTGCGTTGTCAACAAAGGTAACGCCATTTAACGATTTAGGCGTTACAAACCCTTGATAAAACGCCCACTGGCTTTCGGTACACCAAGTATCGCCAGTTAGTTCAACAGCTTTTACGCCTTGAGTAGCAATAGTACGCGCTGCTTTTTGAACATTTTTTAATGTTTCTTGCTCAGATAAATGAACGGTTGCCCCGTGTTCATTAAAAGATAACGACGCGTTTTCGCCCCAATGGCTTGGTGCTGACTGCTCGCTTAGTTGAACAACAAATTTTTCACTCATGTTAGAATATCCTTGCACTTAAATGTGCCACCGAGTTTACTATAGAGCGCTTGAGTTCCCAACAGCTTGAGATAAATAACATAAATTACGCTACGGAAGTTATTATGAAGTACCAACCTGCCCTGCAATCAGCCACCTTATTAAAACGCTATAAACGTTTTTTAGCTGATTTACAGCTCAGTGATGGCTCAGAGTTTACCGCCCATTGTGCCAATACAGGTAAAATGACTGGCTGCGCTGAACCCGGTTTTAATGCTTTTTACTCCACCAGTACTAATAGCAAACGCAAATACCCGCAATCGTTAGAGCTCACCCAAAATAGCTTATCGCAACTTATTTGCGTTAATACCGCAGTAGCAAATAAAGTGGTTGCTGAAGCTATAAATGCCAATATTATTAGTGAGCTTAACAATTATGAGCAATTACAAAGCGAAGTTAAATATGGCAACGAAAACAGCCGTATCGACTTTTTACTAACCAGCGATGAGCGTCCTAATTGCTACGTTGAAGTTAAATCGGTAACGCTATTAAGCCAAGATAACCCCCGCAGTGGCCAAGGCTACTTTCCTGATGCACCAACTCTGCGCGGGCAAAAACATATTCGCGAATTAATAGAGATGGTAGAGCAAGGTCATCGTGCAGTATTACTTTTTGCTGTACTGCACCAGGGAATAAATCAGGTAAGCGCTGCTGCTCATATAGACAATAAATATGCACAGTTACTAAATGAGGCAATTAACCAAGGCGTTGAGGTATTAGCATATAAAGCAGATATTTCTACCAATGAAATCATCTTAAAAGAGAAGCTCCCTTTTATATAATCATCATTTAATACAAAGTGTTGTAATTAGGTTTTGGTAAATACAAATATAAAGCAGCGGTAATGGGCTAAATATATAAAGTAAACTTTAAGTAACACCTTGTTTTTTAAATTTTAGCCCACATATATAGGCAAGTTTAGAAACCGATAGTGCGATTAAAAAAAGTACAAATATTACTTATCATACTTTTAAATCAATAAACGTGGTTACAGCTAATTCGATTAATTAAAAATAAATTTGCCTAGGGTATAAGATTCTGTTATTTATACCGCCGGCTAATGCTGAGGCATTAAATTAAGGATTTAGGAGAGAGTTATGCCAAACCAAAATAGATTAGGATTATTGGCTCAAGCCGGTTTAGAACCATACCAAGAAAAACCAGGTGAAGAGTATATGAATGAAGCACAACGTGTTCATTTTAAAACAATTTTAGAAACTTGGCGTAACGATTTACGCAACGAAGTTGATCGTACTAAATCGTATATGCAAGATGAAGCTGCTAACTTTCCTGATCCAGTTGACCGTGCTGCGCAAGAAGAAGAGTTCTCTTTAGAACTGCGTACTCGTGACCGCGAACGTAAACTGATCAAAAAAATTGAAAAAACAATCAACTTAATTAAAGAAGATGATTTTGGTTTTTGTGAGTCTTGTGGTATCGAAATTGGTATTCGCCGCTTAGAAGCGCGCCCGACTGCTGATTTATGCGTAGACTGTAAAACACTTGCAGAAATTAAAGAAAAGCAATCTGGACGTGGCTAATTAACTTATATTAATTAGTTATGTTTACTACAGCCGTTATTACGCCAACGCGTAAATACTGCGGTCGCTTTGCACCGTCTCCTTCTGGGCCATTACATTTTGGCTCATTAGTAGCGGCTGTAGGTAGCTATCTTGATGCTAAAGCTAACCAAGGAAAATGGTTAGTTCGCATCGAAGATATAGACACCACTCGCGTTGTAAAAGGCGCCGACACCGACATTCTAAATACCTTACAAGCCTATTCTCTGCACTGGGATGAAAACGTCGTTTATCAAACACAACGTTTAGATTTATACCAAGATGTTGTTAACTCTTTACACAATAAAAACCTTATTTATGCCTGTAGTTGCTCGCGCAAACAGATTAAAGCTATTGGCGGAATTTACCAAGGTCATTGTAAAAACCTGCACCAAGATATAACCCACAGTGCCCTGCGCCTTAGCCAAAGCTTTGCCACCAACCAATTTAACGATTTAATTCAAGGCGACATAAACGTTAATAACGCCTTTGCTGCTGAAGATTACATAATAAAGCGCAGCGATGGTTTATTTGCCTACCAGCTTGTCGTGGTAATTGACGATATAGACCAAGGGATCACGCGCATTGTTAGAGGGGCTGACCTAATTGAGCCTACCGTTCGTCAGATCAGTTTGTTTAAACAACTTAATAGCCCAGTCCCCCAATTTGCTCATTTACCCTTAGCGGTTGCAAAGCCAGGCTTTAAGCTCTCAAAGCAAAATTATGCGCCAGCAATTTGTAAGCAAAACCCTAAACCGGTACTTATCGATGTGTTCGCGTTTTTAGGCCTAGCGGTACATAACCAGCTTATGGACTTAAATATTGAGCAACTACTTGCATGGGGGGTAAATAACTTTAGCTTAAATCAAGTGCCAAACCTTGCTGAAATTCAAATTTAGCAGCCCACAACTCCCCGCGCGCAATAATTTAGACCTTTAAGTAAATAAAAATCGCTAAAAATGGCTTAATTTCAGTGCAGCAACTTAATTTTTAAACCTTGCTGGTATATGATAGCCGCCTAAATATATGCTATTTACATTAATCAGCCAGTAATAGGTTATAACACCTACATTTGCTGTAATTTTGATTGCAATGGCAAGTCAATCAACACCTTCTAGGAGACAGACTATTATTTCCAAGCTTTTTCAATTTTGTCGACAAATAATCGGCCCTAATGCCAGTGCCGAAAACACGGCAATAAGCAGCGAACCGCTAGTGATCTCACGAGGTGAACATGGTATTTCTCGTAAACAATTTAGCCCAAATGCAATCAAAGTTTTATACCGTTTAAAAGACGGTGGTTTTGACGCCTACCTAGTTGGTGGTTGTATTCGCGATGTATTGTTAGGTCAACAGCCAAAAGATTTTGACGTGGTAACAAATGCCACGCCAGAACAAGTTAAAAAGTTATTTAGAAACTGTCGTTTAATTGGCCGCCGCTTTCGTTTAGCTCACATTGTATTTGGTCGTGAAATAATAGAAGTAGCTACCATGCGCGGGCACCACGAAGCGCCAGAGGACAAAAACCAAATAAGCCAATCGAGTGAGCAAGGACAATTGCTACGCGATAACGTATTTGGCAGTATTGAGGAAGACGCAGAACGCCGTGACTTTTCAATCAATGCACTTTATTACTCAATTAACGATTTTTGTATTTACGATTACGCCAATGGTTTAGCCGCAATAAAAGCTAAACAAATTGAGCTAATTGGCGATCCAGAAACGCGTTACCGTGAAGATCCGGTGCGCATGCTACGTGCGGTACGCTTTGCCACTAAGCTAGATATGAAAATTGCACCAAACAGCGAAAAGCCGATGACTGCTTTAGCAAGTTTGCTAGATAACATACCACCAGCGCGTTTGTTTGAAGAAATACTCAAACTGTTTTTAAACGGCAAAGCACAAGCTAACTACTTAATGCTGCGCAAATACGGCCTATTTAACTCACTGTTTCCAGAGCTAAACCGTATTTTAGATAATAATCCGGGCGGGCTTGAAGCCACTTTTATTGAAAACATGTTTAAAAATACAGACGATCGTATTAACGCAGATAAAAAAGTAACCCCTGCGTATGTATTTGCTGCGCTACTTTGGTTTCCGCTATTAGAGCGCACTAAAACAGTACAAAATGAAGAGCAGCTCTCTGAATACGATGCATTTTCGCAAGCAATTAATAGTGTACTTAGCGATAACGCCCAGCACATAGCTGTTCCTAAACGCTTTACTTTAGGCGCACGCGACATTTGGCATATACAGCATCGTTTAGATAAACGTGCCGGCCAACGTGCATACAGATTAACGCAGCAACCTCGCTTTAAAGCCGCATACGACTTTTTATTAATGCGTGTAGAGGCAGGAGAAACACAACATAGCGAGCTTGCTCAGTGGTGGACACAATATTTGAGCCTAGATATTAATGGCCAAAAAGAAATGGTAAGAACCTTGGGTCAGCCTGCGGGGCCAAAACCACGCAGACGCGCTCGCCGTCGTACACCTAAAAAGCCAACAGAGTAACTTCTATGCACTGTGTTTATTTAGGTTTGGGTGCCAATTTAAACTCACCAAAAAAGCAGCTTGATAACGCTATTGCCGCGCTTAAAAAGCTGCCAGATTGTGAATTTATAAGTGTTTCGCATTACTATGCGAGTAAGCCCATGGGCCCACAAGACCAACCTGACTATATTAACGCCGTTGCCTGCATAAACACTACGCTTAGCCCTGAAAAGCTGCTTGATTTAACCCAAGCAATTGAGCTTGAGCATGGCCGTGTTAGAAAAGCCGAGCGTTGGGGGCCACGTACTTTAGATATAGATATGTTATTGTTTGACGCACAAACAATTAATACCGAGCGCCTTATAGTGCCTCATTATGGTTTAACTGAACGTGAGTTTGTTGTGTATCCACTGCTAGAACTTGCGCCAAAACTTATTTTACCCAGCGGCATTGCACTACACACTATTGCAAATACATTACCGCTTAACAATTTACAACAATTACCACAGTAATTAACTAAGGCTTATGCCGGTGAGAAAATTATGTCTAAAATAACAGTTTCAACTTTAAATAAAATGAAAGCAGAAAAAAATAAAATTACTGCTTTAACAGCTTATGATGCCAGTTTTGCTAAGTTATTTCATGATAACGGCGTTGAAGTTATTTTAGTTGGCGACTCTTTGGGTATGGTATTACAAGGCGGCGACGATACACTTGGCGTAACTAATCAAGATATTGCCTATCACACTCGTTGCGTACGTGCGGGCAGCCGTGAGTTGTTTGTAATTGCTGATATGCCGTTTATGACTTATTCGAGCCCCAATGACACCTGTAAAAATGCCGCTGAGCTAATGCGTGCTGGTGCTAACATGGTTAAGTTAGAAGGGGGTGAATGGCTTTTTGAGAGCATTGAAGCCCTAACTCAACAAGGTATTCCTGTGTGTGGTCATTTAGGCCTAACGCCGCAGTCGGTACATGTATTTGGTGGCTTTAAAGTACAAGGGCGTGCAGAAGAGCAAGCACTAAAAATAATTGCTGATGCAAAAGCCCTTGAAGCGGCTGGCGCACAATTATTAGTACTGGAATGTATTCCAAGCGCACTTGCAAAACGCGTTACCGACGCATTAACTATTCCTACTATTGGCATTGGCGCTGGTAATGCTACCGATGGTCAAATATTAGTAATGCACGACTTAGTAGGTATTTCTGCTGGGTTTATTCCTAAATTTTCGAAAAACTTTTTACTCGAAACAGGCAATATGCCTGAAGCCGTTAAAAAGTATTGTACCGATGTAAAAAGCGGTGCCTTTCCAAGTGCCGAACACGAGTTTAAATAATGCAGTCAATTACTGAAATTAAATCATTACGTAGCCAAATTAAAGCATGGCGCCAAGCCGGATTAAGCATTGCCCTAGTACCCACTATGGGCAACTTGCACTTAGGCCACTTTTCGTTAGTCGAAAAAGCAAAAATGATGGCCGATAAAGTCGTAGTAAGCATTTTTGTTAACCCTATGCAATTTGGCGCTAATGAAGACTTAGACAATTACCCTCGTACCCTTGATGAGGACAAGCATGGCTTAGCCGACCTTGAAACTGATATTGTATTTACGCCAAGTGTAGAGACTATTTATCCTAATGGTTTAGCTGCACAAAGCTTTGTAGATGTACCTGATATTTCATTAGGTTATTGTGGTGGTTCGCGCCCAGGGCACTTTAGAGGTGTGGCAACAGTTGTTACTAAACTCTTTAATTTAGTGCAGCCAGATTACGCTTGTTTTGGCGAAAAAGACTTTCAGCAGCTACAAGTAATTAAAACTATGGCTCGCGACTTATCGATTCCGGTTGAAGTTATTGGTGTATCAACTATGCGTGAAGTCTCTGGGCTTGCTATGAGTTCGCGTAATGGTTACTTATCGAATGAGCAAAAAGACAGTGCCACCGTACTTTTTAAAGTGCTTAATAACTGCGCTGAGCAACTTAAAAGTGGTAATACAGACTTTGCTACGCTGGAAGAAACAGCCAAACAAAGTTTACAGCAAGCTGGATTAAAACCAGACTATTTTTCGATAGCTCAACGAGATACGTTAAAAGCTGCTACACTCGATGATAACAAATTTGTTATTTTAGCCGCGGCCTATTTAGGCAGTGTTAGATTAATCGATAACCTTCAGGTTGAAGTTTAATATAACCGCGACTTTCATTTAAGGATAAGCATGCATACTTTAATAAAAATGAGCGCAGTAGCCCTTACATTTATGCTATTAGCAGGTTGTCAGAATAACGCTGGAAATCCAGAGTTAAATCAATGTGCACAACAAAACTATCAATGCGAAAGTAGTTGTGAGCAACAATCAACTGGCGAAGGTTTAAAGCAGCAAGTATGCTCAGCTAAGTGTGTTGAGAGCTATAATCAGTGTAAAGCACAAGCCGAAAACTTAGGTAACATATAAGTATTAAGCTTTTACCTGAACAGTAAATATAAAAAAACCGCTCAATGAGCGGTTTTTTATTGCGTATAATTTAGTGACTTAATTTAAGCCTAACTTTTTAAGCTCAACTTCAGCCAATTTGGCTGAAAGCGGTACATAACCGTCTTTTTCTACAATTTTCTGCCCATCTTTCGACAATACCATTTTTAAAAATTCAGCTTCAATTGGTGCTAATGGTTTATTCGGGTGCTTATTCACGTAAAGGTATAAAAAGCGCGACAGCGGATACTTACCTTGTGCTACATTTTCAAGCGTTGCATCAACAAAGTGGCTGCCTTTTTTGGCCAGTGGAACTGTGCGTACACCAGAGGTTTTATAGCCAATTCCTGAGTAGCCAATCGCGTTCAATGAAGATGAAATAGACTGCACTACAGATGCTGAACCCGGTTGCTCATTTACGTTATTACGAAAGTCGCCTTTACACAGTGCTTTCTTTTTAAAGTAACCATAAGTGCCTGATACCGAGTTACGCCCATACAATTGAATATCTTTAGCAGCCCATTCTCCAGTTAAACCTACGTCACTCCAGCGGTTAACTTGCTGCGTTGCACCGCACTTACGAGTAGATGAAAAAATAGCATCTATTTCATCAATACGTAGCCCTTCTATAGGGTTGTCTTTGTGTACAAATACCGCAAGTGCATCGATGGCAACCCGTACTTCTGTGGGTTTATAACCATGGCGTTTTTCGAATGCTTCAACTTCTTTTGATTTCATTTTACGGCTCATTGGCCCTAAATTTGCTGTGCCTTCGGTTAATGCCGGTGGCGCAGTTGATGAGCCAGCTGCTTGTATTTGAATATTTATATTTGGATAAATACGTTTATATTCTTCAGCCCAAAATGTCATCATGTTCGCTAATGTGTCTGAACCTACCGATGAAAAATTCCCTGAAACACCACTAATTTTTTGATACTCAGGTAGTGCGTTATCCAAAGCGACTGCTTGTGCAGATACAAACGTTGTAACAGCCACACCCATTGCGGCAACTAAGTTTTTAAATTTCATGTGGGGTTCTCCAATTTGTTCGTCCCATTTTTTAACTGTGTTCACTGTAAATTGTGTAGATGACAGTGATATTACCCTTAAATGACACTTTTATGACTTGCCACTTGTTTGTACTGTGCTGCTCATAGGTACTATTTTATTACTTGAAAAATCAAAAGAAAAACACGAACCTTGACCCAAAACACTACTAATATTTAACTGGCTATTGTGGCGAGTTAATACGTGCTTGGTAATTGCGAGCCCAAGGCCTGAACCACCTGTAGTGCGACTGCGCGCTTTATCTACCCGGTAAAAGCGCTCCGTTAAACGATTTATATGCTCAGGCGCAATACCATCACCATTATCGGTTACGCTAAAGCAAGCTCGATCGTTTTGACGCTGCCAACATATTGTTATTTTCCCGCCTGGTTTAGTGTAATGAATGGCGTTAAAAACTAAATTAGAGAATGCACTGCGCAGTTCATCTGCTGATCCGCTAATATCTAAGGAAGTATCAATATTAAAAATAAGCTGATGCTTTTTTTGCTGATTAATTGAGTTCGCTTCTGTTTGAATATAGTTAAGTAGTAAGGGTACATTAACCGCTTTATCGTTATTTTGCTTACGCGCACCTTCTATACGTGATAGTGATAGCAGCTGAGTAACTAAACTGTCCATGCGTTTGCATTGCTCAAGCATAGTATTTTGGGCTTTATTCCACATTGCGGGCGGTGGCATCATGTCGCTATCCATCATCTCAAGATAGCCTGTAACCACCGTGAGCGGGGTTCGCAGTTCATGCGACACATTGGCAACAAAGTCTTTGCGCATTTGTTCTAGTTGCTTTAAGCGGGTTACATCGCGTACTACTACCATTAACTGTGTGCTGGCATAGGGCATAACTCTAAACTCAAGTATTTGCTCTATGTTATGACCACTTTCAAGCTCCAGTGGCTCGGTAAATTGGCCGCGGTGCATATACTTAGCAAATTTAGGTTCACGAATTAAGTTATCCAGACGCTGCCCTTGATCTGTAGGCCACTGCAAGCCTAATACTTTTAATGCCAGTTGATTACACCAATAAATGCTTAAATCATTTTGCAGCACTATCACCGCATCAGGAATGGCTTCAGCACCATCACGAAAGCGATGAATTAATGCCGATAGTTCATTACGCTTTTTACGATTACGATGCTGCAGCTGATAAATACCTTCGAATACCTGCTCCCATGCGCCCTCTCCTTCGGGCGGGTTAAAGCTTTGTTGATTAAGCAACCAATCACTTAAACGATAAAGTTGGTAGTAGTGCCAAATAAGTAGCGAAAATGAGCCTAAAAATAACAACAAAAATGGGGCACCTACTAACAGCCCTATTAGCAGTAAAGGTATAAAATAGATAAACAGCCGTTTAACTAAGGTGCGTTTATTAATAACTCTATACATACACTGTTACCTTAAAGTCGCTATCCATTGGTACTTAACCTGAGCTCCGGATAATAAACTTATCTCAAGCAGCTATTTTCAGCGCTAACTGCGTTGAATTTACTTGCAATAGGCCAGCTATTGACGCGTAAATTCGCCTTGTTTTCACTGAAAACCTCTGGCTAGAGAAAATAAAATTAAATATAAATACGATTCAATACGTTAGTAAATCTCTTAACCAGAGTTCAGGTTACTTAGTTAAGCTGCAAGTACATTATAATTTACTTGAAAAGCGATAACCTGCTCCGCGTACCGTTTGCACTAAGCGGTCATGTCCTAAGGGTGAAATAGCTTTACGTAAGCGGCGAATATGTACATCAACCGTACGGTCTTCAACATATACGTTAGTACCCCAAACTTGATCAAGTAATTGCTCACGGCTATATACGCGCTCGGTGTGGGTCATAAAAAAGTGTAGTAATCTAAATTCGGTAGGCCCCATATCAAGCTCACTGCCACCTGAGGTAACGCGGTGCGAAATAGGATCAAGGCGCAGGCCATGTACGTCAATTGCTTCTTCTAATGAGGTGGGCGACACACGACGTATAACCGCTTTAATGCGGGCCATGAGTTCTTTTGGCGAAAATGGCTTAGTAACATAGTCATCGGCACCTACTTCTAGGCCGCGTACTTTGTCTTCTTCTTCGCCACGAGCGGTGAGCATAATAATGGGAATAGCGCGCGTGTATTCATTTTGTTTAAACTTTTTAGCAATTTGGATTCCGCTACCCCCAGGTAACATCCAATCGAGTAGCACCATATCTGGGTATGGCTCTACCATTGCCGCAATAGCAGAGTCGTAATCTTCTGCTTCAATTGCCTGAAATCCATTTTGTTCTAAAACAAAAACCAACATTTCTCTGATCGGTGCTTCATCATCAACGACTAATACTTTACGTGACATTCCATTTATCTCTTAGCTATCGAATTTGTTTTCATTATTATGACTAAGTATGACACTTTTATGAAAACCTAGCGCGTAAGTTAATATAACAGTAAAAAAACACAAAATAGTGACAAAATAAATATTTACACGCAATTATAGCGATAAAGCAAAGCGTATAGCAGGATCATTATTTTACTAACATTGTGTGTTAAAGCAGCCAACTTTGCTCACTTAAATAGCATACGCTAACCTAGTAATACAATTATGATCTGCATTGTGATGATCTTAAATTAAAAGATCAGAGTTTTATTAAGCAGATCCGTTTTGGGATCACTATTATACCCAGTGAAATAGCTAAGCTGATGATTGTTTGTACTATTCTTTTATTTAATAATGAATTTAAGCGCCAACTAGGGCTAAAATACCCGTTTACTTAGTAAAGCAATGATCTCAAACTGATCACGTTAGTAATTTAGTGATCCTAATTACCTGCTGTTAGTAAGATATTGATCCCTAAACGGCATAAAAAAAGCCAGTGACAATGCAACTGGCTTAGTAAAAAGTCTAAAATGATCAATTATTTAATGCGTGGGTCTAACTCGCCGCTTAAATACTTAAGATGCATTTCATCTAATGAAATTGGTTTAATTTTGCTAGCTTGGCCTGCTGTACCAAACGACTCATAACGCGAAATACAAATATCGGTCATGGCTTGAGTTGCTGCCGCTAAAAATTTACGCGGATCGAAGTTTGCCGGGTTAAGCGCTAAGTGGCGACGCACCGCACCGGTAGATGCTAAACGTAAATCTGTATCAATATTAACTTTACGTACGCCAAACTTAATCCCTTCAATAATTTGCTCTACTGGCACACCGTAAGTTTCTGGAATTTCGCCACCGTACTGATTAATTATTTCTAACCATTCTTGTGGAACCGATGATGAGCCATGCATTACTAAGTGAGTATTTGGAATACGTGCATGAATTGCTTTAATACGATCAATCGCTAAAATATCATCCGTTGGTGGACGAGTAAATTTATACGCACCGTGCGATGTACCACAAGCAATTGCCAGCGCATCAACATGGGTTTTATTTACAAAGTCAGCCGCTTCTTCTGGATTAGTTAGCATTTGCTCAGTGGTTAATTTACCCTCTGCGCCAATCCCATCTTCTTCGCCTGCTTCACCTGTTTCAAGCGAACCTAAAACACCCAGTTCGCCTTCAACAGAAACACCACACGCATGTGCCATTTCTACAGTTTTACGGGTTACTTCTACGTTGTATTCGTAGCTTGAAGGTGTTTTACCATCGCTCAATAATGAGCCGTCCATCATTACTGATGAAAACCCAAGTTGAATTGAACGCTGACATACACCCGGTGATGTACCGTGATCTTGATGCATAACCACTGGAATATGTGGCCACTCTTCAACCGCTGCTAAAATCATATGACGAATAAATGGGGCACCAGCATAAGCACGTGCGCCTGCAGAACCTTGCACAATTACAGGGCTATTGGTTTTGTCAGCCGCTTCCATTATTGCGCGCATTTGCTCTTGGTTGTTAACGTTAAAAGCAGGTACGCCATAACCATGCTCAGCGGCATGATCCAGAAGTTGTCGCATACTGATTAAAGCCATTGGGTTTTCTCCAATTTTTTGATAGCAGTTCTCTGCCATCTAGTTTGAACGGATGTGTTAGTTTGGCGCAATCACTGCGCCACGAATTAGTACTGATAAACAGTAACTAACGCGTAAAAATCAATTATTAAATTAGGGTGAGAGGTATTTAATAATTAATTATTGCGGATGAAGTAACCTCCATCCGCTTACGCCTAAATAAAATAAATTACTTAGCGCGCGATTCTAGCATTTCAACTGCTGGTAGCTTTTTGCCTTCTAAAAACTCTAAAAACGCACCACCACCAGTAGAAATATACGATATTTTATCGCTAATGCCGTACTTATCAATTGCCGCTAAGGTGTCGCCACCGCCTGCAATCGAAAACGCATTTGAATTAGCAATAGCTTGGGCAATAGCACGAGTACCGTTACCAAATTGGTCAAACTCAAACACGCCAACAGGGCCATTCCATACTACAGTACCTGCATTAGCAATTATTTTTGCCAGCTTGTTTGCTGTATCTGGGCCAATATCAAAAATCATATCGTCGCTGGTAACTTCACTTACATCTTTAAGTGTTGCTACTGCTGAGTCTGAAAACTCATTACCTACAACAACATCAGTCGGTACTGGAATTTCACCATTGTTAGCAACAGCCGCTGCGCATAAGCGATTCGCTTCATCCATTAAATCAGCTTCGTAAAGCGATTTACCAACAGGATAACCCGCCGCCGCAATAAAGGTATTAGCAATACCGCCACCGGTTACTAGCTGATCAACAATTTTTGATAGTGAATCAAGCACTGTTAATTTAGTAGACACTTTTGAACCACCCACAATCGCCACTAATGGGCGAGCTGGGTTATCAAGTGCTTTGCCAAGAGCTTCAAGCTCTGCCGATAATAATGGCCCTGCACACGCAACATCTGCAAATAAACCTACGCCATGGGTAGAGGCTTGTGCGCGATGCGCCGTACCAAATGCATCCATTACGTAAACATCACATAATGCTGCAAGTTGTTTAGATAGCGCTTCGTCGTTATTTTTTTCGCCTTTGTTAAAGCGTACGTTCTCAAATACCACCACTTCGTTATCAGCAAGTTCAACACCGTTTAGGTAGTCTTTTTCTAAACGTACTGTTTGCTCTAGGGCATCGTTTAAGTAATTAACGACAGGAGCAAGAGAAAACTCTTCGTCATATTCCCCTTCCGTAGGGCGGCCAAGGTGTGACATAACCATTACTTTTGCGCCTTTTTCAAGGGCTAACTTAATTGTTGGTAGCGCCGCACGAATACGCGCATCTGACGTCACTTTACCTGCTTTAACGGGTACATTTAAATCTTCACGAATTAATACACGCTTGCCGTTTAAATCTAAATCTGCCATTTTTATGACCGACATGAACATCTCCTTAGTTAACGATACTAAACCCAATAAAAGGCGGTTATTTTATATTAGTTATTTTTTCTAACGCGACCATTGCACGCGCAGTGTCGAGCATTCGATTAGCAAAACCCCACTCGTTATCGCACCAAACTAGTAACTTTATCAGTCGTTTATGACTAACTCGTGTTTGGGTACCATCTATAATACAAGAATGTGGATCATGATTAAAATCAATCGATACTAGTGGCTCTGCGGTGTAACTTAAAATGCCTTCAAGGCGATCTTTAGCTTGTGCTTTAAGCGCGTTATTTACTGCATTTAAATCTACATCGGTATTAACCGTTACACTTAAATCCATAGCCGTTACGTTAATAGTAGGCACGCGTACAGCAATGGCTTCAAAGCGGCCTTTAAATTTAGGTAAAATACGGTCTATACCGCGGGCTAGTTTTGTATCAACTGGAATAATAGATTGGCTGGCTGCGCGTGTACGGCGTAAATCGTGGTGGTAGGCATCAATTACCGGCTGATCGTTCATCGAGGCATGTATTGTGGTAATAGCACCCGATTCAATACCAAATGCATCATCTAACACTTTAATAACCGGCACTACACAGTTAGTAGTACACGAACCATTAGAGACGATAGTGTGCTCTGGTTTTAGCTCATCGTCATTAATACCATAAACAATAGTGGCATCAACATCGTTATCAGCTGGATGCGAAAACAACACTTTTTTAGCGCCTGCGGTTAAATGTAGCTGTGCATGTTCGCGCGAGTGATAAACCCCAGTACATTCAAGTACTACGTCTACACCTAAGGTTTTCCAAGGTAATTCCGCCGGATTTGGCTCACAGAAAAGAGCAATAGCATCGCCTGCTACGCTAATGGTGTCCTCACCAAGCTTTACAGGAAAAGAGAAACGACCATGAGAGGTGTCGTATTTTAATAAGTGAGCAATAGCTTCAGGGTCAGCAAGTTCGTTAATCGCAACAATTTTTATCTCGTTGCTCAAACCTGATTCGTATAACGCGCGGACAATATTTCGACCAATACGACCAAAACCATTAATTGCAAGTTTGATTGCCATGAAATATAAAATCCACTCTTTTTGCGTGCAGATAAAGGCAATGTGCCTTTTAGATGGCGGTATTGTAATCGACCTTGAGCTTTATTATAAGAGGGAGCGATTAGAAACTTTAAATAAATGATAAGTTAAATATGTAACTCGCGGCCATTCGTTGTCAGAACTTTGCTTAATAAATTGCTCCCAGAGCAAAACAACGCCTGCCATTTTCACGCTAGCAATAACGCTACTATAAACAAAGCTAGTCGCCGTTAGTAACCAACCAGCAAAACCCTATATATTTAAGTTATTGTTAAATATAGCATTATTCATTTTTCAATCGCTATTTTATTTTAATACAAAAAACTTTAACTGCATATTTTGACGCTACAGCTGGATACTTATCCATTTAGTATCTACTGCGCATAAGTAAAAAATGTCCCCCTGCCACTCTGGTTGTTTTTTGAACAATGTTGACTATTATATAATTACTGCTACGCACATTCGCTTAAGCAACACTTTAAGGAGCAAGGTTATGAACAGTAGTCATGTTTCACTCTCCAACAGGTTAGTTTTACATCAGTTTCTAGCCATTTTTATTGCTATATGCGCATTTAATACCAACGCACAGCAAACCAAATCAGAAAAAAATGAATTGGCACGCATGCAAGCACAATTGAATGCTGAGGTTATGTCTAGACCCTTTTTGGCTGAAAAGCCTGAAGAGGTCGATGCTTATATAAAAAGTATGCTAGAGAAAAATATTAAACCTGAAGAATACAAAGGCACTTATTGGCGTAACGGCTATACCTGTCGAGATCTACTCAGATATAACTGGACTCAGTATCGTAATTGTCGTTACTACTACCGTTATCACGGCCGGTATTATTAGAGTAATGATTTTAGTTAATCTGTCTGATCCATAAATTCAAATTAGAAGGAAATTACTATGATAATGCATCAAATATATATTGTACTGTTTGCTGTTTTTACGCTTTTTATTTCGGGTTGTGGAGCAATTCATACCTCAATAGCTAAAAAAGATTTGGATGTACAAACCAAGCTCAGTACTTCTATCTTTGTTGATCCTGTTCCATCACAACAGAGAAAAATTTATATGGAGGTTCGATCTGCAGTAATGGAATTTGATCGTAATGTGTTTAGACAATCCCTGATCACTCAAATAGAGAGTAGTGGTAATGGCTATCAAATTGTCGATAGCCCTAGTGATGCGCAATACAGTATGAGTGTTTTTGTACGTAACTTAGAAAAGGCCTCTCCTACAGCAGCTGAAAACTATTTAAGCAGGGGTTACGAAGGCGTTGCTGCAGGTTCTGCAGTAGCATTTGCATCTGGTAGTGGATATCGCGGGGCCGCAGCCGGTGGCATAATTGGTGGCTTAGTTTCAACTGCCACAAATGCGTTTGTTAAAGACGTAACCTATCTTTTGGTGGCCGATATTCAAATAAAAGAGCGAGCTCGTAGTGGCGTAATAGTGCGTCGTGATTCAAAGACCAATACTAAAATATCTGACGATGGCGCAACAACTCAAACTTACTCAGAAGCAACTGATCAAAAAGAATACCGAACCCGTGTGGTCACCACGGCTAATAAAGCAAATTTAGAACTTGAGGAGGCCCAGCCACTTATGTTTGAAAAAACAGCCTACGCAATGGCTTCTTTTTTCTAATAATAATAACTAAAAGTACGGCATTATAGTGCCGTACTTTTATTTTACTTCTTGATTATCTAATCTTAATTACTCTCTAATCTCTAGGCATTTTCAAAACAAATGTAACTACAAAATAAAACTGGCACCCAATAATTTAAATTATTGATGATAAAGTAAATAATAATTAATTATTGCCTTAAGGGTAGCCCCTAAGGCTTATATAACAGTTATTTATCACCTAAATACTCTGCCATTATTTGTTCAATTTTTTGATCTTCTGCAAGCCTTAATAAAACTAAGTTAACGTCGTTAACTAGTTTACTGTCGGCTCTAAATGCGAAGCCGTAACCTTGCTTATAATACTCCGCACTTGGAATATGAATATTCTCTGCTTTATGTTTATTTTTATAAAACAACAATTGTGGACGGTCAAAAACAACGCCATCAACACTTTTATCTTTTAGTCTTTCCATGGCTTGGCTTAGGTTATTTACCAATACTTTTTGGCCTTGATGTTCTTCAATAAAGCCTATAGCTGGCGAGCCTGCTGATGCTGCAATTTTTTTACCTGGAAATTGTTCAACTTGTGTAATAGTAGAACTGCTAAAGCTTGATACGGTAAGAGTACTGGCAATACCTGCAATCATTGATGTAGCAAAAATTAATGAAATAATCATCCAACAACCAGCTACAACTCGGCCTTTTAAGCTCACCGGTGCCATGTCGCCATAACCTGTTGTACTCATAGTCACTATGGCTAGCCACATACCGTTAGCTATCCCTCTTTTTGGATCTGCAGGAAACTGCTCTGGAGAATGTTTGCGCTCAGCAAGCCAAAAGAGCAGCCCAACAATGGCTAGTAAAGATAAAAATATGGCAACAGCAATTAGTAATTGCATACTAAAAAAGGGTTTTATTTTACCCCAAATACTGGCATTTTCATCGCGCGAGGCAATAGTAAGACTCGATTGGTAATAAGGCTGAGAAAACAGAAACTTTTCCACTCGCTCCGAGGTAATACTAATCGGCCCAGCAAGTAAATCAACTTCGCCTTGCTGCAAAGCGGTAAGTGCCTCATCAACCGTAGTAAAATATTTATATTGGTATTCCCAATTTTTTTTATCGGCTATATTTTCCCAAATTGTAAGTGAAATCCCCTCTAGTGAATTATTTTGGGGATTGTGTATAACAAAGGGAGCATCCCCCGCTACACCAACGGTCAAACCTGTCTCTGGCAAAGCACTTTGAGCATGCACCGATAAGGTTAAAATTGCCATAAGGCTTAAAGCGCCTACACGTAATGAATTTAATATTTTTGTTAGCATAAAAACTCAATTGTTTGGGGTGATGTGAATAGCTTATAAGCTCACAAACATACTAATAGAATATGTATAAGGTTACGAAAGTGTAAAATAATTTCAAGCTAAGGTCAAAAATAGCTTGATTTAGCGCTTAATTTTCAGATGGTAGCCTTAGCTTTCAGATAAAAATAAAAGCCAAGTACGGTGTTTAAAATGCATAAACACTATTTATTAAAGAGGTTAAGAGTGCATAAAGTAGTGATTTAAATCGTAGCAAATAAAGCTAGCAACTAAACAAGCTCCCTCACTTTTAATCCTCTGCCACTACTTATTTGATGGCACTGCGCCAAAAATAACTCTGCTGTGGCTTGTGCGTCGGTAAGTGCGTGATGACAATGATAACTAGGCAGTTCGTAGCGATTACGACATTCGTTTAACGTTAAATCATCTTGCTTTATTTCGACGCCTTGATGTTGCAGGCGCTTTTTTTCTATTTGTAAGGTGCAGAGTATTAGTTTTGGCCGCGTAGTAATATTGGCATTTTTAAGCGCTGGTTTTAAAAAACCCCAGTCGAGCATGGCATTATGAAACACTAAAATACAGTCATTAAAGTGCTCACTAAGGTGCTCTAAAATACTATGTAAACTTTGCCCTGCAGCTACATTATCATTATTAATGCCGTGATAAACTGGGCTTTGTGCCAAGTTTTTAACCTCTTTATTAATTAAATGCTGCGACTGACTCATTTTTATACATTGATTTTCTATAACCACCCAAGCTAGCGACACTATTTCGTGCTGCTTGGCGTCAAGCCCAGTTAGCTCTAAGTCAATCACTAGGTAGCGCTGCTTTAAAGCAGCATGTGCCAGTAGCTGTCGCCTTTTAAAATAACGGGTAATTAAGCGCTTAACCATAATGTTTATTACTCGCTTTGTGCGCCGCTTTTTTATAAGCAGCCATACTATAAGCTACCACGGGCAAATTTAAACACAGCGGCTTGCTGCGCTTGTTTTACCAGATAAAATGCTTCTTTGAGTTGGTGGCGCTCTAAAGAGTTTAATTGGTCGGGGTTAATACAATTACTGGGCAGCCCTTCTTGATTTATTTGCGTGCTTAATCGCAGCTGGGTTAAAAAACGCCAGCAATCTTTTAGGTTATAAATATCTTCTTTGCTGAGTAAAGTGTGTTTTAACAATGCGTCTAAACGCTCTTGGGTATTGGCACGGCGAATCCCCGCTCTTAATGCATATAAACGCACTATGTCGTTAATTATTACTACGCCACGTTTTTTTAAGTCGATATATTTATAGTTTTTTTCTGTTTTTTCGGTTTTAAAATTATTAAACAAGCCTATGGGCACGCTGTTTGAGTCAATGTCGTTGGCCATGGCGGCGTAAAATAATTCGTTGCGTGACATGTGCGTAAGTTGCTCATAAAACTTACTATAAAGTGTGTGTGAGCCTTCGATAAAGCGTAAATCAAAAAATATTTTACAGTTGAGCATGGCTTGAGGGGTTGGGCTGCTTATCCATTTAAAAAAGCGCTCGCGCCAGTCACTAATACTCATTCGACACAACTCGCTACTGGCCATTATATTGCCAGGGCAACGTCTAATGCCGCACTCTACTAAGTTTTCGCAAACATATTCCCCCATGCCTTTAAAGTAGGCTAACTCATCGTCATTTAAACCATCGGGTAATAATAAGCCATTGTCTTGATCTGAATGTAGGGTTTGTTCTTCACGGGCTTGGGAGCCAAAACAAATAAAACTAAAACTACTTGGTGCTACTCCATGTTCTTGTTGATACAAGTAAATTAGCCGCGAGGTGAGTGCATCGGTTAGGCCACTGAGTAATTTGCCAATTAGCGATATGTCGTCAATATTATACGAAAAGCCGCGCAGCAACTCTGGGATCTCTTTGGCGTAGCGTTTTAAATCGACAATAGCGCGCGCTTTATAAATACGACCTATAAGTTGTACCGGGTCGCTTTTTTGCTGGCGTAATAAATCGGTACTGGTGATCATTCCCAAAGGTTTGTGGTTTTCGTCAAGTACTGGAATATGATGAATATTATGTTTAAGCATTAGGTGCAGCGCTGAAAAAACCCGGTTATTTTCAAAAATAAACTTGGGTTTTGCTGTCATTATGCTGCTTACGCTTTGCTGTGGATCAACTTCATCTGCCAGTACCCGATTACGTAAGTCGCGGTCGGTTACTACCCCAACTAAGTGCGCATCTTGGGTGATCATAATAGATGACACACCATACTCTTGCATTTGTTTTGCCGCGTGGCGAATACTCGAATCTGGCGTTAAAGTAATGGCTTTTCGGGTCATTAATTCCGATATTTTTCTCTCCGACCAGCTTTCAGTTTTACTTTTATAATGTGATGAGAGTAAGCGGTTTGCATGAGCGCGAACAAAATATTGCTCAAACGGTTTATATTCACGGCGCAAATAATCAAACGGCTCCTGAGGCAGCATATACACTATGCCCTCTTTTTGTACTTCCAACCTGTTTTGCATCGCCTCACCGGTTAATAACGATGGAAAACCAAAATAATCACCTTGTGCTAAACGCGTAACTATATCGCCTTTACTATCCACTAAATCGTATAAGCCTGAGCGAATTAAAAATAACTTAGGATGCTCACTTTGCAGCCATTGTGCTTGGTTTTCACGGTTGAGGTAAGCAATATCAAGGTGCTTTACAAAATAACTGCAAGCACTCGCCTCAAGCATGCTAAACGGGGCCTGCATAGTTACAAATTGGGTTATATCTTGCTGCTCTGCACTCATAGTTACGCTCGTTAAGTGATTTATATAAGGTTTAATGTAATCATTTATTAAACAAATAAAAAGCCCGACTTAAGTCGGGCTTTTGGTACTTTTATTGCCTGTTAAGCAAATAGATTTAGTGATCGTGAGCTTCACTAGACCCTTTAGGATTACGAATACCTTCAACCAACTGCTGAATTTCCAGTGGTGTCGGTTTAGTAAATTTAAGTACTATTGCAGCAACTGCAAAGTTAATTATCATACCTACTAAGCCAATACCTTCAGGCGAAATACCTAAAAACCAATGCTCGGCACTATTAAGCTCTGGGCTAACAAACTTAAAGTAAATAATATAACCGGCGGTAAAACTAATACCCGTTACCATGCCAGCAATTGCGCCTTCTCTGTTCATTGCTTTAGAGAATATACCCATAATAATAGCTGGGAAGAAACTCGCTGCCGCTAAGCCGAAGGCAAATGCGACCACCGATGCCACAAACCCTGGCGGGTTAATCCCAAAGTAGGCGGATATAACAATAGCGACCATGGCAGCTAACCTCGCTGCGAGTAACTCTTGCTTATCGCTAATATTGGGCTTAAGGGTTCGCTTGAGTAAATCGTGCGATACGGAGGTAGAAATAACTAACAGTAAACCTGCGGTTGTTGATAATGCTGCTGCAATACCACCGGCAGCAACTAGGGCAATAACCCATGCTGGTAAGTTAGCAATTTCTGGATTAGCAAGTACCATAATGTCGCGGTCAACATCTACTTCATTAGCACTGTTTGGATCGTTGATGCTGCCTGAAGTGTAAAACATTTTGCCATCACCATTTTTATCATTAAAGGTAATTAAGCCGGTACGTTCCCAGTTTTTGATCCACGTTGGTGCTTGTGCATACTCAGTACCGCTACCATCTTTACCGTTAATTGTATCAACCATGTTTACGCGAGCAAATGCAGCAACTGCTGGTGCTGTAGTATAAACAATAGCAATAAACACTAAGGTCCATGCCGCTGATATACGCGTATCTTTAACGCGAGGTACAGTGAAAAAGCGAACAATTACATGTGGTAAACCTGCAGTACCCACCATTAATGCACCGGTAATAGCAAATACATCAATCATGCTCTTAGAGCCTTCGGTATACTGAGAAAAGCCCAATTGCGAACTTATGCCATCTAGCTTATCAAGCACATAAGCACCTTCTCCGCCAATTAGTGTGGCACCAAAACCAGTTTGTGGCAGGAAGTGACCTGTCATCATCATAGAGATAAAAATGGCCGGTACTAAGTAAGCAAATACCAGCACACAATACTGTGCAACCTGCGTATAAGTAATACCTTTCATACCACCTAAAACAGCATAAAAGAATACAATAACCATACCTATGTATACACCGGTTTCAATTTCTACTTCTAAAAAGCGAGAAAAAACCACGCCTACACCACGCATTTGCCCTGCAATGTAGGTAAAACAAATGAATATGGCACATACAATTGCCACTAAACGTGCGGTACGTGAGTAGTAACGGTCGCCAATAAAGTCTGGCACAGTAAACTTGCCGAATTTACGTAAGTAAGGCGCTAAACACATGGCAAGTAATACATAACCACCTGTCCACCCCATTAAGTAAACGCCGCCGTCGTAACCCGCAAACGAAATAATACCCGCCATTGAAATAAACGACGCCGCGCTCATCCAATCGGCAGCAGTTGCCATACCATTAGCTAAAGGAGGTACGCCGCCACCCGCTACATAAAACTCTTTAGTTGAACCCGCTCGGGCCCAAATTGCAATGCCGATATAAAGCGCGAAGCTTAAACCAACAATTAAAAACGTGAGTGTTTGAACATCCATTGCTTAGCTCCTATTCGTCTACGCCATATTTTTTATCTAACGTATTCATTTTGACTACGTACACAAAAATCAAAGCCACAAAGGTATAAATTGAACCTTGCTGGGAGAACCAGAAGCCAAGTTTAAACCCAAAAAAACGTACTTCATTAAGTACATCAACCAGTAATATGCCAAAACCAAATGACACGACAAACCACACTGCTAATAATTTAAATAACAGTGAAATATTTTCCGCCCAATAAGCTTTTGCTTGTTCTTCATCTTTAAAAGCCATTTTTATTTTCCCCTTTAAGCATCACTAAAAAGTAATGAGTGGTTTATTTTTCATCTACCAATTTAGCAACGCAATGCAAATATTGAATTGCGACCATAGTCGTAACAGCCTGTTAACCTTTAAGTAAAAAATCAGCATTTAGCAGATGTTAAAATTAAAAAGCATTACTTTTCAGCTATTTAAAAATTTAATTAGAGAAGGTTTGTTAATATTTTGCGAGGATTTAGATTACATGCGACATTAGTCTTATACTGTATTGCTATAATTTAATGTTTATAAATAGTATTTAAAAACAACAACTTAAACTTATAAATAAATATCGCACCCACACTTAATTCAAGCTCTGGTATTGTGTATAGTCCATGCTAGTTGAGTGCATATTCAAAAAGGTTTAATAAATACATGACTGCCGTACTAATTTTTGTTGCTTTGAGCTATATAGGGGTGCTGTTTTGGCTCGCAAGTTGGGGCGATAAAACCACGCCTTTGGCTAAGCGTATTAGTCACCACCCTTTTGTGTATGCATTTTCACTGGGTATTTATTGTACATCTTGGACCTACTACGGCTCGGTAGGAACTGCAGCCACAAGCAGTTGGAGTTTTTTGCCAATATTACTAGGCCCCGCATTATTATTTTTTTTCGGCCAAGGCTTTTTACGTAAATTAGTTTTAGTGAGTAAAAAGCAAAATATTACTACCATTGCCGACTTTATTTCTGCCCGTTATGGCAAGCGCCAAACCACCGCTATTATGGTGACTTTAATCGCGCTACTAGCGACTATTCCGTATATTGCGCTGCAATTAAAAGCGCTCAGTTCGAGCTTTTTACTGCTGCAAACAAGTAATAAAATATCTGGAGATATAGTCGCCCTGTCGGCAACTTTAATTATGGCGTTATTTGCGATATTTTTTGGCACTCGAAAAGTTGATGTCACTGAATATCGCTCAGGGCTAATGCTTGCTGTAGCGTTTGAATCTCTCATAAAATTAATTGCACTCATGGCGGTGGCTGGGCTGGCTGTGTATTCTTTATTTAACTTACCTGAGTCTTATGCTAATCAAGTAGACGAGCCTTTGTGGACACACTGGGCCGACTTTGACTTTTTTAGTTTTAACTTTATTGGCCAGTCATTAATGGCTGCGGCGGCTATTATTTGCCTACCGCGTCAGTTTCATGTGACCGTGGTCGACAATCAAGACAAGCGTCATTTATTTACCGCGCGCTGGGCGTTTCCACTGTACTTATTACTTACCGCAGCAATGATTTTTCCAATAGCAACTGCCGCTATTCACCCAGAAATAGGCCGTAGCTTTTCACCCGACAGCTTTGTTTTAGCCCTGCCAATGCTGCACTATAATGCCTTTTTAACCACCTTCGTTTTTATTGGTGGCTTGTCGGCTGCCACTGCTATGATAGTGGTAGCAACACTCACTTTAAGTACTATGATTTCAAACGATGTAGTACTGCCCCTAATACTGCGTCGCAAATTTAAACGCAACTTAATAACCACCAGCTATAGATCGAGAATACTATTAGTACGACGCTTTGCTATTGCCGGTATTTTAACCTTGGCTTATTTTTATCAGCATTGGTTTGGTCACGGAAGTGCATTAGCGAGCATGGGCTTGGTGGCATTTTCGTTAGTAACCCAATTATTACCCGCTATTGTAGGTGGTTTATATTGGCGAAAAGGCCATGCTTATGGCGTTTATGCGGGCTTACTTGCAGGCTTTATATGCTGGGTGCTGTTTTTAATGCTGCCTATTTTAGATGCTGGCAACACGCTAAATAACGAGCTACAACAAACCCTTATGACCCGCGGCACGCTGATTGCGTTATTTGCTAACATAGGTTGTTATATTAGCTTTTCGTTAGGGGCTGAGGAGCGATTAATTGATAAAATTCAGGCCGCTGCATTTGTTAACCCAAAAGATCAGACTATTTTATCAAAGCGTTTAAATAAAGATGTTAAAGCCACAGTATACGACTTTAAAATACTGCTACAGACCTTTTTAGGTATTCAGCGCAGCCAGCAAGTATTAGCCAATTATGCCCTAGCCCATCATTTAAGTGACAACAACGCGCACCCCAAACCTGAGTTTATTGCTTATTGCGAACGTGCGTTAACCGGTGTGCTTGGTGCATCGTCGGCTCAGGCATTAGTGCACACTGTATCGTCTGGTAAGCGCATGGCATTTGAAGAAGTGGTTAACTTTTTTGATGAAACCACCCAAGCACTGCAATTTAACCAAAACTTATTGTTTACCTCGCTTGAAAACTTAAGCCATGGTCTTTCTGTGGTCGACAAAGATTTAAAACTTGTTGCTTGGAACAAACGCTATAGCGAAATGTTTAATTACCCTGAAGGCTTTTTAGAAGTGAGCCAACCGGTAGAAGACATAATACGTTACAACGCAGAGCGTGGTGAATGTGGTCCAGGCGAAATAGAACGCCATGTAGATAAGCGGGTTCGTCATTTAAAAAATGGCACCTCGCATCATTTTATTCGCCACCGCCGCAACGGCCAAGTGTACGAAATGATAGGTAACCCTTTGCCTGATGGCGGCTTTGTTACCAGCTTTTCAGACATAACAACACATATTAATACTCAAAATGCGCTGGAAGAAATTAATATCGATTTAGAAAACCGCATTGAGGCGCGTACTCAAGAAGTACAAACCATTAATAAAGACCTTCAAGCGCAAATAGATAGCCGAGTTCAAACTGAGCAGGCACTAACTTTAGCCAAGCGTGAGGCCGAAAAAGCCAACGACAGTAAAACCCGCTTTTTAGCACTGGCGAGCCACGATATTTTACAGCCATTAAATGCCGCGCGTTTATACCTTGCCGCCATTGACGAAAAGCAGCTCAATAGCACTAATCAAAATAATCTTGATAAACTAGGAGACAGCCTAGACTCTACCGTGCATTTAATGTCGGCTCTGCTCGAAATAGCCAAGTTAGAACAAGGCGCAATGGCGCCTACGCCCCGCCACTTTTGTATTGACGATATTTTGCAACCGCTTAAAAGCGAGTCGAGTATTTTACTCAGTGTAAAAGGGTTATCGTTCAAAGTGCTTTCTAACCAACAAATAGTGCACAGCGATATTACTTATTTACGACGCATTATCCAAAACCTGCTCTCTAATGCAATTAAGTACACACAAAGTGGTAAAGTTTTAATTGCCTGTAGAAACCGTAAACATAGCCTGCGCATAGAAGTATGGGATACAGGACAAGGGATCAGTGAAGCAGAGCAAGCTAAAATTTTTAATGACTTTTACCGGGTTGAGGCTGGCGACAATAAAGGCATAGGCTTAGGTTTAGGAGTAGTAAAAAGAATGGCTGACTTACTCAGCTTACCGCTTGATGTATGCTCAGAGCCCAATAAAGGCAGCCGCTTTAGTATTGAAGTACCTTATGGTGATGCAAAATTTGTACAGCATAAAAATATTGCTAATAGTGTAATGGAAAACCGCGCCGCCATTAATATTGTTGCCGTTGACGACGATCCTGCCAATCTAGCTGCCATGGCAAGCTTACTCAACAAATGGCAAGCCAATTACACCTTATTTGATAACGTTGAACAGGTGCTTGCGCACGCTAATGAGCACAGCGCACCCGATGTGATTTTAATGGATTACCAGTTAGGTAATGATTGCGACGGCATAACACTTATAAAAACCCTGAGAGATATTTGGCAACACCAAGTCCCTGCTATCTTAATAACAGCGGTGCGCGATGAAGAGCTTAAACTAGAAACTAAAGCGGCTAATATTCATTATCTAAGTAAGCCTATTAAACCGGGCAAACTAAAAGCGCTGCTAAATCACAGTACTTAAAAATTATACCCAGCCTGTTAGTAATAGCGGGCTGGGTTTTCCTTTACTTTATTTTATAAAGGCTTAAGCAAGGTTAGCGCGGCTTCTCAGCTTTTGAAACAACCAGCTAAGCCCGACTAAAGATAACCCTAATCCAATAAACGATATCGCTTTTAGTAAACCTGTTAAGTTTGCCATATCGATTAAAAATACTTTTAAAATAACCGCGGCCAATAAGCCTAAACCTACTTTTTGTATTAGTAGCTGATTTTTAAGATGGCCCACAATAACCGTACTTGCTCCCAGTACTAGCCAAATAATAGAATAGCTGTAAAGCTCAGCGTTACCTACCCCCTTAGATAAGTAAATATACGCCCCTTGCCAATATTGACGAATTAAACTGTTAATTGCCAAGAAGGTAAATATTCCCGCAATTGCGAGAACTATTGCAATTACCTTAGTATTTATAGCTTTGCTATTTATAGTTTTAAGTAACCTTGCTAACCACAAAGTTAACCCTGCAGGTACTAACCATAATAACAATAACCAGTTAAATATTGGCGTTGTACCAATATCTATTGCACTCAATAACGGATTGTCGTCAACTAAGGTTTTTAGTGCAAACACACCAGCTAAGCCCGCCAATGCAAAGCCACCAATGCGATACAGTTTTGCTAAACTCCCTGCTATTCGCGCGCGATATAAATACACACAACCTAACCCAAGCCAGTTACAAACCAGTAATACTTGCTCGTAAAAACTCAATGAATCAAATTGTGGATAATGCCCTACTAGCTGATAACTGGTTTCGGTGGTAATAAATAATGCCAAGCAATGCAGCGCTGCACCTTCTAGCCATAACTGCATTTTTGATGTGTTAAAACATCTTGCTGCAACATAAAATAGCACCGTACACAGCGGGTACACCACTATACTCCAGTGCAAACCAAAAATAGTAAGAGCCTCGTAACTTGGTGTCCACGGTGAGAAAGTTAGTCGCAATAATAATGCTGCCACCAGTGCTTTAATAGGCCAATGTGGCATAGGTATGCTGTGGCGTTTGATCAGCAAGCTAATCAATAACACTTGAATAGCCAGCGCTATGGTTAAGCCACTGTCGTTTAATAGCATAGTAATCGCGAGCGTAATATTAGCATTTGCTGCTATCCAGTAGGTAAAACGCTGATACAAACTAGCACTGTGCTGCGCACTTTTTATTAAAACAGCACTACCAACAAGTAATATAACTGCCCAAAGCGGATACGCTGTACTTAACGCTGAATTAGGAATAAGTGCGTATAACGTGGCTATCATTAAAAATAAACTAAATGCGCCGGTAATATGAAATGCCAAGCGCTTAGGAAACTTACGACCAAAATAAAGGCCATAAGCAGTCAAAGTAAAACCTAGTATTAAACCTAGTCCATATTCTTGTTTAAATATAAACAAGGCATCATCAAAATCAAAAGTTTGCTGGGTACTGACTAAAACGACCAGGGCTATGACTAAACACACAGCTTGCCATAAATCCCAGCGGCTATTTTTTAATACTAAAAACAGCATTAGCACTAAAGTTATTAAGCTAAATATCTGAAACTGCGCGTCGAACCTATGCAATAGCATCATCAAAATAAACGGTGCGGTAAACACTAACATTAACGGGTGATCGGGCAGTACATTAATTAAACGCTTTAAGCTGTGCGGGCGAAACTCAATTAGTGTAAACCTTACCCCTAAACGAGGGATAGCTACGAGGCCAATAATACTGGCGACTGCATAAACACCCAGTAACCAAATGGTGCTGCTTTCGAGTAAAACAAAACCCGCTAAGTACCAAAAAACATGCCCAGCCCAGAGTAAATACCACAGCCAAATACGCTGCACTTGGTGCGCCACTATGGCGGCAAATAAACTAACAAAGCCAACATACATAAATAAAGAAAATAAATTAACGCTATTACTACTAACCCAAATAGGCACGCTGTAGGCACCAATAATGCCCAAAACAGCAAGTAAAGGGCCAAACTTAATTGCCATAACGCTTGCACTTAAAGCTATAATCGCCAATAGCACAAATGCAACAGTGGAGCTAAGCATGGCGTAGTTACTGTAAGCAAGTAAGGCTAACGCAAAGCAGGTAATAAAGCCGCCACTAGCAAGGGCTGCCGGAATATAATTATTAAACCCTTCAAATACAATGCGTTTATAATGTAAATACCCTGCAGCTGCTATTAAACCAAGGCCAAATAGTGCACCTAAACTCAACCGCATAACGGGCGAAAGTAACCCAGCTTCTAAGCTGTATTTTGCTAAAAAAATACCGCCAAACGCAAGCGCTATCGCGCCTATCCAGGTCATCCAGTTTTCTTCAAATCCTGCACGTAATTTATTAAATAATGTATGTAAAACGCTAGGTTTTTTAGGGAAGGTATTTGTTTTAGCTGTTTTAGTAACTGCAGCTTCATTGCCGCTTATAGCCGCAGTTTTTACCTGCGTTGAAACAGTTGCTGGTGTGCTTACTCGTGGTTGTGGTTGCGCTTGTGGTGGCGCTTGCTTACTAGCAAGCGGTGTTAATTGCTCTTGTTGCTGGAGTAAACTATTAACTTTAGCTGTTAACTGCACAACTTGTTGCCTTAAACTTTTAAGCTGTGTAAGTGCAATAAACCCGCAAATAGCGCCTGCTATTATCGCTAATATAAATAGCCCTACTAACCCAATCAACTCATCCATGGCATGCTCTTATTATTTTATTTAATATAAATTAGCGGTATTAAATTACCGTCGTTAACCACCATATACCGATTACAAAAACAGTTAAAGTAATCATGGCTTTAGTTTTATGTTTACTAATAAGTTGCTCGGCTTTATTACCGGCGTAATACACAACTACCGCTAAAGCAAAATATCGTATAGCACGCGAAATTGCGCTGGCTAATAAAAATAACCCGAGGGAATATTTAGTCGCCCCCGCTGCCAGCATGGCTATTTGAAATGGAATAGGCACTATGCCTAGCGTTATTACAAACCAGAAGCCTTGATTGTGCATTTGTTGTTTAACATTTTCAAACTGCTCGGGGCTTGAGAAACTATTAATAACCCAATCGCCAACTGCATCAAATAAGTAATAACCCAGCGCATAACCAAATAACGCCCCCACAATACATCCCAAAGTGGCCATTAAAGCAATAAGCCATAATTTTTCACGACGCGCTTGCATTAAGGGTACTAAAACAGCTTCAAGCGGAATAGGTACCATGGTCGACTCTAAAAACGACGCCACGGTAATGCCACTGAGCATATGTTTAGATTCAATAAAATTACGTGTTTTTTGTTTAAGCTTTTTTTGAATCGCCATAATAACTCCCTTTCATTGTGAATAAAACGCGATTTCAGATGCTTTATCATTACATACTTAAGTTAATCTAGACTGAAAATATAAACCGTTAGTTATAAAACACTTTAATTATTAACAAATTGGTAATAGCTACGGCGATCTTTTATTATTGAGTTATATCATTGAATTTACTTATCACAGTAGTTATTAATTTATGCAAAGTGCGCGTTTTATTCCCTTTAGAAAGCAAGATATTGTTGATATGTGTAGCGAAGAGCTCAATAACAGCACACAACAAACATCGTTTAAACAGTTTTGTGATTTACTAGCTAGCCTTATTCATTACGATTACCACGCAACACTTGAGGCACTTAAAAACAATTATGCACCATTTGATCCCAACAGTGACACGCGATCGTTAGCCCCCGTATCGGCTGATCAAAAAGCACAGTGCCAACGTGAGTTTGCTAAAGACTTTGCCAAGGTACTTAACGCCGCTAATTTTGAAGTAATCACCAATGAAGACTTACAAGAGGCATTAAACGAAGAATCACTATTTAAAGTGCGCCTTGAAGTTGAATTTGACGACTTTGAAGAAGTGGTATTTTATCGCCGTGGCGAGTCGCAGCTCACTGAAACGATTACCAGCTTTTGGGGCTTGCGTAAAAAGCCGCTGCATTTTACTAATTACGATCGTGTTGCGGTGTTTATTCGCTTTAAAGATAGCGCTTATTTTGAAGCTAAAAACAAAACGCCACTGGGATTTGAGCCAAGCTCAACCATAGTAAAGTTGTTTCAAAATGTGCCTAAGGCCGATCTCGAAATGCTATTTCCTAATAGCGAAGTACGCATGCGCCCTATTGATAAGGTCATTATTGGATCGTCTGCTTTAGTTGGCGGTGCGGTGGTACTTATTACTAAATTGGGCGCATCAATCGTATTATTGCTTGCTCTGTTTGCTTTTTGGGGTGGTTTTAGAAGTGAAGCTGTAGAAATGACCCAACAACACTTTATTACCTTTGCTATCGGTATGGGCGTGTTTGGCAGCTTTATTTTTAAAGAATGGAGTAAGTTTAAAAACCGCAAAATAAAATTTATGAAAGCCCTAAGCGATAACCTCTACTTTAAAAACCTCGATAACAACGCGGGCGTATTTCACACGCTTATTGATGCCGCCGAAGAAGAAGACATAAAAGAAGCCTTGCTGGCGTATACCTTTTTACTAAAATCGGAAAGCGGATTAAGCGCACAAATGCTTGATGAGCAAATAGAGCATTGGTTTAAAAGCAAATACCAGTGCGTTCTTGATTTTGAAATTAGCGACGCGCTTGAAAAGCTGGTACGTATGCGTTTGGTAACGTGTAGTAACGAAATAGAAGGTAATGAAGTGTATAGCGCGCTGAGTTTAGAACACGCAAAAACCATTTTAGATAAGCGCTGGGATAATCTTTTTCAATATAATTAATGTAGTATTTTTACTAAATAATACTCAAAAAAAGCAGCTGAAACTTCAGCTGCTTTTACGTTATATATTAAGCAGCAACTAGCTAAGCTGCTTGATACTTATTAAACTTTGCATGCACTAACTTATAAAGCGCAGGCAAAATTAACAGCGTAAGTAAAGTTGATGAAATAATACCGCCAACCACTACCGTTGCTAAAGGTTTTTGCACTTCAGAACCCGTCCCCGAATTAAGCGCCATAGGTATAAAGCCTAAGCTCGCCACCAGTGCCGTCATTAATACCGGGCGTAAACGTTGTAATGCGCCATCATTTATTGCATCTATTAAGTTAAGTCCGTCATCTCGTAACTGCTTAATAAACGACAGCATAACCACGCCGTTTAATACCGCTACACCACTTAAGGCTATAAAGCCAACACCTGCTGAAATTGAAAGCGGCATATCGCGCAGCAATAACGCAAGTACACCACCCGTTAATGCCAGTGGCACACCACTAAATATAATTAATGAATCACGAAGCGATCCAAAGGCGCTATAAAGTAAGCCAAATATAAGCAGTAAAGTGACCGGCACAACTAATGATAACCGCTTACTTGCCGATTGTAGCTGCTCAAACGTGCCGCCATATTCAAGCCAATAGCCACTTGGTAAGTTAAGTGATTCATTCATGCTCGCTTGCGCATCACTTACAAAGCTTGCTAAATCGCGCCCCTCTACATTGGCAGTTACCACTACGTTGCGCTTACCACTTTCGCGGTTTATTTGATTAGGCCCTTTTTCAATGCTGATTGTCGCTACTTCGCCAAGCGGTACAAATGCAAGTTCTGGGTTGCTATCTTTAGGTAAAGCAACTGGCAAACGGGCAAGTGCTGATACATCGCTCGACCAACGCTTATCAAGGCGCACTAATAACGAAAAGCGTTTATCGCCCTCAAAAATTAGCCCGGTTTGCACACCACCAACAGCGGCGGCAAGTGTTTGTTGAATGTCGTTTACACTTAAGCCTAATAACGCCATGTGGTCGCGCATTGGTGTTACCGAAAGCGTTGGCAACCCTTCCATTTGCTCCAAACGTACATCGGTAGCGCCTGCAAGATTACGCATTAAGCCTGTGGCTTTTTCGCCAAACTCTTTAAGTACGCTTAAGTCGTCACCGTAAATACGCAGTGCTACATCGGCGCGCACACCAGCAATTAACTCGTTAAAGCGCATTTCTATTGGTTGTGTGAATTCGTAATTATTACCGGGCACATCGTTAACACGAGTACGAATTTGCTGAACCAACTCTTCTTTATTGAGTGCTGGATTTGGCCATTGTTTTTGAGGTTTTAACATTAAAAAAGTATCGGCTACGTTTGGCGGCATAGGATCGCTTGCCACGTCAGCAGTACCAATTTTTGAAAAAACGTTAGCGACTTCGGGTTGCTTTAAAATGGCTTGTTCAAGCTCTTTTTGCATTTGTACCGATTGCTCAATACCGGTGCCAGTAATGCGCAGCGCATGCATAGCAATATCGCCCTCATCAAGCTGCGGTAAAAATTCTGCCCCCATGTTTTTAACTTTAAAACCAAGCACTAATACTAATGCAGTGGCAATACCCACCATAAGCCACGGTAATTTAAGCGATATACTAAGTAATGGCTTATACACTTTTTTAACGCCGCGCATGACTGCGTTTTCGGTTTCATTAACCTTACCGCGAACAAATACCGCAATAGCAGCAGGTACAAAGGTAACGCCAAATATAAGCGCGCCTATTAATGCAGCAACTACAGTAAACGCCATTGGCTGAAACATTTTGCCTTCAACGCCGCTTAGTGCAAATAAAGGTAAGTAAACCAGCATAATAATAACAATACCAAATACAGCCGGTGTAAATACTTCTTTGGTGGCGGCGGTCACTACATTTAGACGCTCATTTAAGGTAAGTAGCCTGCCATGTTTATGCTGAGCTACACCGAGTTGGCGCAGGCAGTTTTCAACAACAATTACAGCGCCATCAACAATTAAACCAAAGTCGATTGCACCTAAGCTCATTAGGTTACCCGATACGCGATTACCCACCATACCTGTAACGGCAAACAACATACTCAACGGAATAACCATTGCCGTAATAAGCGCGCCCGTTACATTGCCCAGCAGTAATAGCAAAACTACTATCACTAAAACGGCACCTTCAAATAAGTTGGTTTGCACGGTTGCTATGGTTTTATCAACAAGCGTAGTACGGTCGTAAACCGCTTCAACAATAACGCCAGCGGGTAAGCTTTTTTGCACATCAACTAACTTATCAGCCATAGCTTTTGCCACCACGCGGCTGTTTTCGCCAATGAGCATCATGGCGGTGCCTAGCACGGTTTCTTCGCCGTTATAAGTCGCCGCACCAGTTCTAAGCTCTTTACCTAAAAGCACGTTAGCCACATCTTTAATGCGTACAGGTGCGTCGTCGCGCTTAGCAACAACGGTATTGGCTATGTCTTCTAGCGTTTTAAGCTGCCCTGGCGAGCGTACTAAATATTGCCCATCAAAGCGCTCAATATAGCCTGCGCCTCGGTTACTGTTATTAACCTCAAGTGCACTAATCACATCGCTAATAGTAAGCTTATAGGCAATGAGTTTTTCGGGCACTGGCGCTACTTGGTATTGACGCTCAAAACCACCTTGGCTGTTTATTTCGGTTACGCCTTTTACTTTTAAAAGCTGCGGACGAATAACCCAATCTTGCAAAGTACGTAAGTCTTCTGCGTTATATGGCGTGCCATCGTCTTTTAACGTATTAGGCTCTGTATGCACAGAGTAAGTAAAAATCTCCCCTAGGCCGCTAGCAATTGGTCCTAAGTTTGGCTCAATATTGGCTGGCAAGTCTGAGCGAATACTTTGAATACGCTCACCTATTTGCTGGCGCGCCCAATAAATATCGGTGCCTTCATCAAAAATAACCGTTACTTGCGAAAGCCCATAACGCGAAAGCGAACGGGTATAATCAAGCTTAGGTATGCCCGCCATGGCGGTTTCTACCAAATAAGTAATGCGTTGCTCTACCTCTAATGGCGTAAACCCCTGCGCTTTGGTATTAATTTGCACTTGTACGTTAGTTATATCGGGTACTGCGTCTACCGCTAAATTTTGAATATTGTATACACCAAATCCAGCAAATAAAAATGTAAGCGCAAGCACCAGCATGCGGCGTTTAACCGCAAAAGAAACTATCCAATTAATCATGGTGCCTCCTAGTGAGCGTGGCTTGCGCCGCTTTTTAAAATATCGGCTTTAATTACATAACTATTGTCTGTTACGTATTCGCTACCCGCGTTTAAGCCTGTTAGTACTTCTACCCATTCGCTATTTTTTGCACCTAAGGTAACGGGGCGCACTTCAAATACATTATTTTTACGAACAAACACACTTGTTTGACCGTTAAACTCTTGAATTGCGTGTGGCTTTACCCGCACGCTGGCATTTATTTTAGCCACACTTACATCGCTATTTATATGCATGCCTGGGCGCCAATGCCCGTCTGGGTTATTAAGCTCTATACGTGCACGGGCTATGTGCCCGCCAGTCATCATTGGGGCTATAAAAAACACTTTACCTTGCGTATTTAAATGATGATGCAAGTCGTACACTTTAGCGCTTTGCCCTATGGCTAGCTTTTCAATGTTTTCGGGAAAAGCCGACAGCTCAACCCATACTTTATCAAGGTTAACTACTTGCATAAGTGCGCTGGTGCTTGCAAGCTCACCACGCTTTAAATATTGCTCAGTTACAACGCCACTAATAGGGCTTTTAATGGTGTAGTTTTGCAGTGTTTCGCGGTTAGTGATACTTACAAGCGCCTCGCCTTTTTTAACGCTTTGGCCAATGCTTACAAAAATATCGCTGATCAATCCTGTATACGGCGCCATTACTTCTACTGTGCCGTGCTGGGTTGGCGCAATAACACCAAAAAGCGTGTCGGTAATATCTACCTCACCACTTTGCGCTATCTCAGTTTTAATACCTGCGCGCTCAATAGCTCGCTCTGTTAACGTGGTACGGCCTTCGTGTTGCTCGTACTCATAGCTAATACTCTCACCGTTATAATTAGCAGTAACGGCAAGTACAAATGAATGCGGTTCGTTAATTGATTGCGTGCTTAAAAGGTAGTCGCCCTCTGTTATGAACTGTATATTTTGCGGCGCTTCAACTAATCGTTTTAAACTCATTGTTATGTTTAAATCACTTATATTAATTGGCTTGCTTTGCTTGTAAGCGTATATACGCAGCTCAACATTACCGGCAAATTCTTGTAATTTAAGTTCAAGAGTTAACTTAGGATCAACTAATAAAAAACCACCGTGTGGACCTTGCTCTTGTTGCTCAGTTTCTCCATGCTCGGCTGATGCAAGTACACTGGTGCTTAACACGCTGCCAGCAAGTGAAAGTGATACTAATAATGCAATTATATTTTTATTCATGATTGGTAAGTCTCAATTAAAGATTGGCCAGTTAAACGCTCAAGAGTAAGTAGCACTTGGTACAGCTCTGCGTGGGTTGCAATGAGTGCGCGTTTAGAGTCAAAGTGTGCTTGCTGGGCATCGAGCAACTGCAACACCGAAATTTGCCCGCGTTGATAGCTGTTTAAGCTTTGCTCAATCAATGTTTGTGTCTGAGGAATTATTTGCTTATTTAATAACGTGGCTTGATTTGCTATCCCTTGATAATAAGCATACAGAGTACGTACTTGCTGGCGTAACTGAACTCGCAACTGCCCTTGCTGCTGGTTTAAAAGCGCAAGTTCACTTGCTGCTGCAGCAATATTACCGCTATTAGCATTACTGATTTGCAGTGGCATAGAAAACGAAAACAACAATGAGCTAGAGTCATTTTTTTGGTTGTAACGCACACCACCACCTACATTAATATCGCTTTGCCCATTGGCTTTTTGCAGCGCTAAGTTAGCCGTTTGCTGTATATATTGCTGCTGAAGTAAGGAAAATTCAGGTGCTAAATTTACCGCATCTAAAAGCGCTTGCTGTGACTTAAGCGGCGTGATGACGTTAATATTTCCCGCTAAAAAAGCACTACTTTGCTCATCAATCCAAAGCTCATTAAGTAATAAACGCGCGCGCTCAAACTCACTTGTTAGCTTTACTTGCTCAAGCTCTACTTGGCTAAGTGCATAACGCATACGACTTACATCGGCTTGCGATACAGCCCCGGCATTTGCTCTTTGCTCAATTGTTTTGAGCGCCTGTGTTACAACGCTTTTTCGCTCAACATTTAATGCTAATAAGGTTTGAAATTTAAGTGCGCTATAGTAACGCTCTGCGGTGGTAGCTAATAACGCTAAACGAGTATTTTGATACTGTATAGCCTGCGCTTTAATATTTGCAGTAGCAAAACCTACTCTACTTTGGCGTTTATCGCCCAGCTCAATAAGTTGGCTAAGCCCGAGCGTTATTTCAGCGCCTTTTACGCCACGCGCATCATTGGTGCCTAACACGTTTTCAACCGCAACACTAAGCACAGGGTTTGGCGAAAGTGTGGCTTGTGATTTAAGCGCGCTCAATATTTTTTGATGATAGGGGTAGCGTTTTAATATCGGATTTTGTTGCTCGGTATTACTCAGCGCTTGCTTAAGCGTGAGTATATTTTCACTGGCACTAACATTAGCCAGCGCATTAAATACCGGCAGCACGCAAAGTAGTGCCACCAGCATAATTGGTTTTTTATTCATATAGCTTGTCCGTTTTTTAACAAACAGGGTTAACTTACAAAATAATTTAAAATTAAAAATCGCAATGTAAATTTGTAAGCAACCTAAATATGCATATAACACAGCCTATATAGCGTCTAAACGCAGGCAGTAAAATGCACCATATTTTATTAAGGTAAATTAAAACTAGCTAAGTGAAATAGGAGGGCGCGACATAGGTGGATAAATTAATCCACAATAGCGTACAGGTAACGCGGGGTTACTCTGCTCAGGGCTGATTGAATGATTTACTGTACTGTAATAGCCACTATGACAATGTTGGTGGGCATGAATTTCGGCAGAGGCTTGAGCCTCATTTTGGCTACCATCGGCAGTTATATTACTTTGTAACTGCGCGCTGGTTATGTGATCCACGTCTTCTTGTAAATGATACGCAGCACCATCACAGCTAATAAAGCTGTGTACAAGTACTAAAAGTATCACTATTAAAAAATGCTTTGAATGCATTGTCTGCCTACAAACTCTAAAAAGAAGTCCCTTCTAAATACTTGAATATAAAAGGAGTCAGCAGCATAATAAACCTTCTAGTTACTGGAAGGTCAATATGCAAATCAAGCAACTTGCTCACTTAGTTAATATTAATGCAAAAACAATTCGCTATTACGAACAAATAAACCTTATTCCTGCTCCAAAAAGAGAGAGCAACGGCTATAGAACCTACACCCAAGCAGATACAGAGCGTCTTATTTTTATTCGACGCTGTCGCGATTTACAAATTCCAATAGACGATATTAAAACTCTACTTGTTGCGCAATCATACGGCGATAAATCGTGTGTTGAGGTTGACGATATTATCGAAAACCAATTAATTAAAGTACGAGCGGCACAAAAAGAACTTAAAAAGCTCGAGGTATCGTTAGCCAGCTTATTAACTAACTGCACCGCAAATACTATAAACGACTGCCAAATAATAAAAGAATTAAATAGTTAATATATATAAAAAAACCGCTAACCTGTAAGGCTAGCGGTTTTTATTAATAACACTTTAAATTAAGCGACTGCTTGTTCTAAAATTTCACGACTTTCTTTTAGCGTGATTGCTTGGTTTTCACCAAGGGCAAGCATGCCATGCGCTTCAAGTTTGCCAATAATATTGTCAATCGCTGCTGCTTTATCTTCACCATGTTCAGTAAGCTGCGTAGCTACATCAAGGCTATGGTAAAACGCTTCAATTGCTTGAATTGTTAGCTCTGCTAAATCGTCTGATTGTGCAAGGCCAAATACGTTTTTACCCATTTGCTCAAGTTTTGCTTTTTTAACTGCAAATTGATTGCGTAGTAAAGAAGGCTGAACTATTGCAAGCGAACGTGCATGGTCAACACCGTATGCAGCTGTAAGTTCGTGACCAATCATGTGGGTTGCCCAATCTTGCGATACGCCAGAACCAATCAAACCGTTTAATGCTTGATTCGCTGACCACATAAGATTTGCACGCCATGCGTCATCTTGGTTTTCAAAGTTATCGCCAAGTACTTTAAGTGCTTTAAGCAATGCTTCAGCGTAACCATCTTGTACTAATGCACCTTCAGGGAACGTTAAGTACTGCTCACAGGTATGCACCCATGCGTCTACTAAACCATTTACAAGTTGACGCTGTGGTAATGTTTTCATTACATCAGGGTCCATAATCGCAAATTTAGGTTGTACTGCTGGTGACATAAACGGGAGTTTTTGTTTTGTAGCAGCTTTGCTTACTACTGAGCCTTGGTTAGACTCTGAGCCAGTAGCTGGTAATGTAAGTACTGCACCAATTGGTAATGCGCTAGTTACTTTATGCTTACCAGTAGGAATATCCCAACCTTCGCCATCGTATACTGCTGAAGCTGCAATGTATTTAACGCCGTCAATTACTGAGCCGCCGCCAACACCTAGTACAAAGTCGATGTCTTGTTCTTTACAGATTTTTACTGCTTGATCTAGTACTTCAATTGTTGGGTTAGCGCCAACGCCCGAAAACTCTACCCAATCAAAACCTTCAAGTGCTGCTGCAACTTGGTCGTATACGCCGTTCTTTTTAATTGATCCGCCGCCGTACACAACTAGTACTTTTTGATCTTTTGCGATCAAATCAGTTAGTGAGGCTATTTGTTGTTGGCCAAATTGAATTAGTGTTGGATTTACGTAGCTAAATTTCATTATTTTATCCTAGGGTGACGATTAAATATGGTTCAACTTACTTAGTTACTAACTAAGTAAATTTTCAATGAGTGCATATTACTGGCAAAACAAACATAAAAAAAGCCCAATAACGCGCAAAAGCTTGCCTAAAACTATCAAGATTGTTATTTTACGTAAAAGTCAGCCATGTAAAGATGCTTTTATGTCCACCATTGCCAATATGTTGCAGCAGTACGCAGAACAAAATCAGTTACTCAGTTTTGAAGGCACGATGGAAACCATTATTACTGGGGTTTATTTTCATCGCGCCAGTAAAAGCTCGCCGCGACAGCCGCTTATTTATAACTCTGGGATTATTGTGGTCGGGCAAGGGCATAAAGTAATTCATTTTACAGATCATAAAATACAATATGGTGCGGGGGATTATTTAGTATTGGGCGTTCCTGTACCGCTAGAGTGCGAAGCCTTTACTGATGGCGACTTACCAGTGCTTGGGATTGCTGTTGATATTAACCCTGCGTTATTGCACAAACTCGTTAACCAAATGACTGAGCATAAACAATTTGCTCTGCCACCAACATGCGGGCAAATGAGTGGCGTGCAATCGGCTAAACTCGATAACGCGATGGAGCTGGTAACTAAGCGTTTATTAACCGTGTTAAATAACCCACTTGAAGCACAAGTATTTGGCGAAGATATAGTAAAAGAATTAGTATACCGTGTACTTTGCGGCCCCCAAGGACATACCTTGTTTGGCCTTGCTATGCACGACGGCCACTATGCACGTATAGCGCGCACACTGTCTATTATGCATAGTAATTATGCCAACCCCATCACAGTAGAAGGGTTAGCAGAGGACGTAAATATGAGCATTTCGTCGTTTCATCGCGCCTTTAAACAAGTGACTTTTGAGTCGCCGTTACAATATTTAAAAAAGCTGCGTTTAGCCAAAGCAAAAGCACTTATAACCGCCAGTGGCAGCAAAGCCAACGAAGCCGCATTAAAAGTAGGCTATACCAGCCCATCGCAATTTAGCCGAGAATTTAAACGCCACTTTAATAAAACACCAAAAGAAATGTTACTCTAAGCAAACCGCTAAAGCTGCGTTTTAGCGGTATTAAAAGCAACCGGATTAACGTATTTACGGTTTATAAAATGGCTAAAAATAAGCGTAAACAACACCGAGCTAATAGTTGCCACTGTATAAACTTGCCAAATTAAAATATCGTATTTTAATAGCAATGCAATGGCGGCAAAAAATATACACCCACCTAATGAGCCAATAATACCGCCGTTTAGTATTTTAAACGCTGAGTCTTTTTTATCACTGATATACGCTATGCTGCCCATTACCGCTAAAATAACCGGAAAAGTAGAAAGCAACCCACTCCATGCCGAGCCAATATGCTCAGAAATAAAGGTAACCAACATAATAAAACTAGTTACTAACACTATTTTTATTGGCAGCTCCCATTTTGAATTTAAAGGCTTTGCATCTATCGCTACTTTTAATTTTGTAGTAGCAAAAGTTAAAGCCAATAAAGTACTAATAGAGAACAAGCACGCTACAAAAATATTAACCGGTAAAAATAATGTCAGTATGCTAAATAAACACCACACACTCAGCGCTATTAACAACGACTTTGCTAAGCCACACTTATACGAAACCGCCATATACACAAAGCAAAATAAACCAATACCACTCATGCCATATAAAGCGCCTACCGCTGAGTTAGCTGCAAACAGTTTTCCTTGCTCTATAGCAATAAAATATGAAATAGGCCCAGAGGTGATTGGCAGGCCAGGAATAATACCGCTTATAAAACTACCAAACTTTTTTTGCGCGTAAGAAATAAAGAGCAGTAATAGCGGGGCAACCATTAATTTAACTAACATGACTAATAATAAAAGATGAGTAATGGCGCAAATTCTACTCACTTAGTTAATACAGTCAATCAATATTGAGTTGAATTTAAATCATCTCATCAGGGCGTATTTATCTTTTTATGACTAATTTATAGCTACTTTTTAATAACTTAAAATTATTTACTCAATTGAGAATGAATTGGCATTACAATTAAGCAGCTAAAAATCAAAGGTTTCAATAATTGGTAATATAATAATTGCACTTTGGTATGTTAAGTTGGTTTTAAATACGTTACAGTCATGTGCAACAATGTAAATATTTAACTTTATACTGAGGTACTAATGAATAAAAATAACATTACACATCTTATTAAGCCCGGCGCTTTAATTGCCCTCACTACCTCTTTGGTTATTGGTTGTGTTAGCCAACAACCAAAAAGCACTGAGCAACAAGCTAACCCATTAGTACCCGCCTCTAAATTTGATTTATCTCATTGGAAAATTAATGTACCGGTTGATTTAGATAACGACGGTAAAATTGATGAAATAGATGTTAAAGAAATTCAGACTTACTCACATCCTGATTTTTTCTACCTGGATGATAAAGGTTACATGGTATTCACCTCGCCAAACAAAGCACTCACCAGTGCCAATTCTACCAATACGCGCAGTGAATTTAGGCAAATGCTCCGCGGAGCAAATACCAAAATAAAAACCAAAAGTCCTAAAAATAATTTTGCTCTTGCTGTACACCCACTATCGGATCGATTTGGCTCTATTGGTGGCAAAATGGAAGCAACGCTAAAAGTAGATCATGTTGCATTACGTGCTACTGATCCAAGTAAAAATGCAGCCTACTCTGTTGTTGTGGGGCAAATTCACGCAGGTAAAGATCAGGCGCTTATTGACACTAAGCTTGGTTATGGCTGGGGTAACGAGCCACTAAAAATATATTATAAAAAGTGGCCTGGACATAAAACGGGATCGGTTTTTTGGAACTACGAGCGTAACCTACCAAAAACAGATCCTAACCGTACTGATATAGCTTATCCTGTTTGGGGTAACACATGGGAAAACCCTAACGAGCCAGGCAATGCTGGTATCGCGTTAGGTGAAGAGTTTAGTTACACAGTAAATGTGTATAAAAATGTGATGCACCTAACATTTAGCACAGCAGGCAAAAACGATGTTAGCTACTCTATTAACTTAGGTAATAACGTAGATGCGTATGGCAACGTAGACGAAAAAGATCACCCGCATGGGTATGCGGCTGATTGGCACTACTTTAAAGCAGGCGCGTATAACCAATGTAGTACCAAAAATGCTAAAGGCATTTGGTATCCGGGCTGTTTAGGTACGGGCGACTGGGCTACAGATAAACAAAACGGTGACTATGCACAAGTGAGCTTTAGTAAACTTGTATTAAGCCCCGCTAGCCCACAATAAAGGTAACTAAATTATTACTGCCCCGCTTGTTTGCCTTATTAAATAAAGTAAACAAGCGAGCGCGTACAATCAACTTTTCTTAAATAAAACCTCGGGGTTAACCATGGTTTTCATTTCGAGTACGTTACCGTTAGGATCTTCTATAAAAAATGTTTCTTGTTCAAACTCATCTCCTATAAAACGACGATATGGCTTATCTAAATACTCCAAGCCCGCGCTTTCAATACGTTGCTTTAACGCATTAAATTCGTTTTCAGATAAATGAATGCCAAAATGTGGTACGGCAACTGCGCCCATATCAACATCATGACGAACTGTAGGTAGGCGCTCAACACTTTGGTGCAGTGTTAACTCGTTACCCCAAAAATCAATATCTATCCAGCGTCCTTGCTCGCTATTTCCGGTTTTACAGCCAAGCACATCGCAATAAAAAGTTTTAGCTATATTTAAATCACCAGCCGGAATAGCCAGATGTAAACAGTTAGACATAAATTACCCTTGATAATAGCTTTTAATAAATTAAACAGTCAGCATTATACATGCTTTGTAATTTATAGAACATTAACGAGTATATTTTAGCATTTACAGCCCTTACAACTATTAGGCTAATAAAATGATTAAATTCTGACACCTACTATTTTTGGCAATTAGCTATTATTAGTTATGCTATAAAATTCTAGCTTTGAGCTATCAAACATAAAAGTGTTACTTTATTATACGCACGCTATAAGGTACTAATTTGCGCGCTATGATTAAATTTTTATTATTAAAGTCCATCACATTTTTTGCCGGCTGTATGTCGTGCTTTGTAATGCATACAACATTTGCATTACCACTTGTTATATCTGCAGCATTAACCGGGCTAGCTGGCTCGTTTATTCCTTTTCCTAAGCTTTATCAAAACCACCCTTATGCGGCCATATATGCAGGTAGCTTTGCCGGTATGTGCTCAACTAGCTTAATTACTAGCTACTGGGAAGTGGCGATAATCTCAATTATTGGCGCAACGCTATACACCCTTACCTTAAATGCATTTGCTGGTTTTGGTGGCCGATTAGGCAGCGTAGCCTTTGCAAGTGTTGCTTTGTATTCTTTAGCTAAAGGCTTAGTGTAATGAGTATTGAATATTCTATATTAGCTTTGATAGGCGCTTTTTTAACATTTTATTTAGCCAAGCATAGTCGTTTTGATGGTATTAGAGCTTCTGCGGCCTTATCTATAGTTACTTACTTAATTTTTTACTGGCTTAACCTTGATCCTGAGTTATACAGCGTTGTGTTTTTTGGTGGTACTTTTATTGGTATGAGCGCCCCACACCGCTTTGGCATATATACGCTTGCCAGCTCCGCTGTTATATTTTCGTTATTATTTGAGTACTTAGTACCCATACTCGACGGCTACGGCGGTGCTTTAGGTGTGAGTGCATTTTTGTCGGTATGTATTTGTCACTTATTCATTATATTAGGTGCACCACGCAGTAAAAACATTTCCTTTCGACGTGTTAAATAAGCAGTTAATTGGAACTTGTAGGGTAACCAAATATCACTTTTAGCTTTGCCGTTACCCCTTTTGCTTTAAATGCACTTTTTACTAAATAAGCCCATTGATGAAAAGTTATGGTCAGTGGGTTGTTACTATTTAACTGCCCAACAATACCGTACTTACACGGTTTATCGGCTTTTTCCTCGGCGTAAGTGCCAAATAACTTATCCCAAATAATGAGTACACCGGCAAAATTTTTATCTAAGTAGCCGGGGTTAATAGCATGATGTACTCGATGATGCGATGGGGTGTTAAATACCTTTTCAAACCAGCCTAGTGTATTTACCGTTTGGGTATGCACAAAAAACTGATAGGCCAAATTAAGCGCCACTACGGTAAATACACTCAGCGGATCAAAGCCGATTAATATCATTGGCAACCAAAATAACCACATACCCGCAAGCGGATACATTAAGCTTTGCCTAAATGCGGTTGAAAAGTTCATTTTAGTTGAACTGTGATGCACCACATGGGCAGCCCATAACCAATGAATATGGTGTGACGCTTTATGAAACCAATAATACAAAAAGTCTTGTAGTAAAAATGCGCCAAATATCGTCAGCACCGACAGTTCAATATCAAATAACCTATATTGATGCAACCAATAAAAAAATGGCATTAGCACAATTAAAGCAATTGCATCGGCGCCTTGGTGCATAAGCGCCAGTGCTGTATTCGCCAAGCTGTCTTTTATGTCGTAATAACGCCGATATTTAATAAATTCATAACTTACAAAAATAATAAATACAGGACTAAGGGCAAGTAAAATTATTTCTATGCTCATGATATGTTGCCCTTAAAGTTGGCTTTTAGTTTATTAAGCGCTTGTGCTATATCTTTTTTAATAAAAAATTTAATCACCAGGCTTGGCAGCCACCACGGTGTTTTACAGCGTATGTTATAGGTAACTTCGGTGCTTGTTGGGGCATTGTCACTAACGCAAAAATAAATATCGCCACGATGCTCTGCAACTGGTTTATTACCTATTATTTGATAACTAATATGATTGCTATCGGCGCTAATTATACGCTCTTCAAAGCGAACTCCTGCCATTATAACTTGCCTAATAGCACCTTTACCGCCAATAATTTCGCCTTCATTTTGCTTTTTTAACAGGACAAATTTAGCATTAAAAAAACGTTCTAATTGCGCATGATCAAGCAAAGCGTCTCTGACTTGTAGAGGCGTTGCTGCAATCTTTTGTTTTAAGGTTATTTGTATCATTTTTATATAATAAGTATTTTCATAATGCCCTACCATATAAAATTTTTTCGTGGCAAACTTGCTGTTACACGACCATTTTTTAGCTTTAGGCGACAAATGAGCACACTTGCCGATCATTATTTTTCAAGCTGTATTGATTACCTTGAAACACTTGGACTTAATAGCCAAGCTGTTTTGTCGGCTATTAACTTTAATGAATACAGTAATAAGCAAGCTCAGCAACTCGCGCCACGCATTAGCTTAAACAGTTACAACGCACTGCTAAATTATGCTCAGCAAACTCTAAACGAGCCTTTGTTTGGCTTTAAGCTTGGTCAGCAAATTCGAACTGCCGACTTTGGCATATTGGGTTACTTAATTGAATCGAGTAATAACTTAGCCAGCGCTATTACCGCACTACTTAACTACGACAGTTTAGTTGCAGATATTGGTAGAGCAGAGTTTGAACAGCAAGGTGAGTTGGCAATTATTCGTTGGCTACCTAATGCTAACTGTAGCCCACAGGTTATTTTACGTAATATGACCGCTTGGGTAAGTGTTATTCGACAACTATTAAATCCACAGCTATCGCCCAGTACTATTTATTTTACCCAAGCTTTTACCAGCAATGAAAAAACAGTACTCACACACTGGTTTAACTGCCCCGTTAAAACTAACGCACAGTATAACCAAGTGGTATTTCCGAGCAGTTATTTAGCACTGCCATTTAAAACCGACAATACGCAAATTAATTTAGTGCTTAAACAGGTTTCTGAGCAGCAACTTTCACGCTTTAAAAGCCAGCAGCTACTAACCGAAAAAATTAGCCAGTTATTTATAGCTAAAAATGACTTAATCGACTGCAGTTTAATACGCACAGCAGGCGCGCTAAACATGACCCCGCGCACCTTGCAACGCCATTTAAAGCGCGAACAAATATCGTTTGCCGACTTACTTGAGCAAGAGCGTAAAAGGCGCGTAATACTGTGCATTGGCAAAGAGCCATTAAGTAACATAGCAATTAAACTTGGCTTTAACGACCAAAGTTCATTTAATCGTGCTTTTAAACGCTGGTATAACTGCACCCCACTGCAATATATAAAAAACACTACCTAAAAATATTGGCTAAAAATTAAACGTTACTTAACTCTTTAATTCAACATAGGTAATAAAAAGCCGCGGTTAAAATAACCACGGCTTTTTATTCGCTTACTCGTGCGCTTACTCGTGCGCTTACTCGTGCGCTTACTCGTGCGCTTAATAATACGCTTACTTTCCTATCGCTTCTTTAGCAAACAAGTGCTTTATTGGGCCTAAGTTATCAACCATTGAAAGCCCAACTCCACGTATTAGTTTTTTAATTGGGTTAGCACCGGCAAATAACTCTTTTAAAGAGTACATCATGGCAATGTGTTTTTGCGCATCGAGTTTACGGGTGCGCTCGTAATCACGTAAAGTACGCGTGCTGGCAAATTCTTTATTATCACTTGTTAGTAACTCAATTAAATAAGCGGCATCTTTTAGGCCTAGGTTCATCCCCAAGCCTGCAAGCGGATGAATCGTATGTGCAGCATCACCAATTAATACGACTTTACCTGCAACCCATTGCTGGGCATAACGCATTTTAAGTGGAAATGTAGCGCGTACACTTTGCACTTCACACAAACCACATTGGCCGTCTATTGCCGCCATAATGGCTTTGTTAAACTGGTTGTCGTCCATTGCTAATAGCTCTTCACAATGCGTTGGATTTGTAGACCACACAATTGAATGGGTGTTGGCATCGCTCAAAGGTAAAAATGCTAATGGCCCGCTTGGTAAAAACACTTGGCGTGCGGTATTGGCGTGTGGCTCTTGGGTTTTAACTGTAGCCACCAATGCATGGTGGTCGTAGTCTTTAAAGCTCAGCGCCATATTAAACTGCTTTCGAATTGCCGAATTTGCACCATCGGCGGCCACCAGCAGCTTTGCAATGATTGGCTCACCACTTTTTAAAGTAACAAATACATCCGATTCGCTTTGATGTATTTGCTGATAACAAGTGTCGAACATCAGCGTAGCATTTGCCTGCTGCTCCAACTCCTTTATAAGCGCGTAGCAAATAATATCGTTTTCAACTATATGACCTAAATGATCAAGCTCTAGTTGCTCACTATTAAAAGCTATTTTGCCAAAGCTGTCGGCATCGCGCACATCCATATGGGTATAGGCACTAGCACGCAAAGCAACTATGTGTGGCCATACGTTTAATTGTTCAAGCAAGGTTTGACTCGCAATACTCAACGCACTTACGCGCATGCCGTATTTATCGGTTGGCGGTGTTTGCTTTGGCGCAGCGTCAAGTACGACTACGCTTATACCCGCTTTTGCCAACCCAAGCGCTAAGGTAAGCCCTACACTGCCACCACCTACAATACATACCTGTACTTGTTTCATAAACCTTGACCTTGTTTAACTTGCCCCATTAACTGCTTAGCCAATGGCGCTTTTAAAGAGGGGAATAAATCCATCGAAAACAACCCAATACTACGGCCAAGTGCCAGTATGCGTGATGAATTTGAAAAAAGCCTTACTAAACCATCTGTTAGGGTCATCACGTTATTTATATCAGCGCTGCGCTGCTGTGCATACTCGCGAGTAAATGCATAACTGCCTAAGTCATTTGGGCTCTGGGCAATTAAGTTACTAAGTACTTGTACATCTCGCAGGCCTAGATTAAACCCTTGCCCTGCAATGGGATGAATTGCATGCGCAGCATTACCTATTACTACCGTGCGGTGCGCAATAAGCGATTCTACTTGCCCATACACTAAGGGGTAATTAGCACGCATACCCACTTTAGTAAATTGACCACCGCGATAACCAAAGGCACTTTGTAGTGCGCTTATAAAGTCGTCTTCACTTTGTGCCATGTGCTGCTCAACGTGCTGTTGCTGCATACACCACACCAGTGAATAGCGGTTGTTGCTCATAGGTAATAGCGCCATGGGGCCATGTTGCGTAAATCGCTCAAAAGCATGGTTATTATGCCCACCAGCTACTTCTATATTGGCAATAATAGCCCCTTGCTCATAAGCTTGAGTGTTAAACTTAAGTCCAAATAAGCTACGAGTTGGCGACTGTGCACCGTCGGCAATAACTAACAGCTTGGCGGCTATTTGCTCGCCACTTTGCAAAGTAACTATATTATTATGTAATTGCTGCTCAATGGCACTTACGCTATCAGGGCAATATAAACTGATATTTATTTGAGCGTTTAATAATTGATGTAACGAGCGGCCAAACGGGTTTACTTCAACCACATAACCAAGGGCATCTTTAGCAAACTCTTCACAGTTAATATCTGCTTTACCAAAATGGTGACGATCAGACACACTTACTTTTTTAATTGCTGTAGCGTACGGTGAATTTAACGCAAATAAATTTAAGCCTTGCAAGTACTCTACCGACTGCTGAGCAAGTGCTATGCTTCTATCATCAAAGCTTGGGTGATAGTCATTACTTACTTCATTAGCCTCAACAACAGCAATACTAAGCGCGGGATTTATTTTAGCCACACTTAACGCACAGCTAGCACCGGCTAAACCGCCACCAATAACAACAACATCAAACTGCTTAGGCACTTTTTTCTCCTAGTCTTATGCGCTTTTATTGCTTTGCATAAGTGCTTCTATATCGCTTATGGTTTTTGGCGCACTTAGGGTGAGGTTTTCATAACCACTTGGGGTTACTAATAAGTTATCTTCAATGCGAATACCAATACCTCGGTATTTTTGCGGTGCATTTGAATCTTCGCTGATATAAAGCCCAGGCTCAATGGTCAGTACCATACCCGGCTCAAATGCACGCTCAGCGTTATTTAATTTGTAGTCGCCAACATCATGTACATCTAAACCAAGCCAATGTCCAAGCCCGTGCATGTAATATTCTTTACACGCACCTTTTGCCATTAGCTCGTCAAAGTCGCCGGTTAAAATACCCAAATCTAGTAGACCTTGGGTCATTACTGCCATTGCTAAAGCATTAGCATGCGACATATAACCGCCGGGTTTAATTTCTGCAAACGCCACTTCTTGCGCTTTAAGAACAATATTATATAACGCGGCTTGCTCGGGGCTAAATTTACCATTCACTGGAAATGTACGTGTAATATCAGCAGCGTAGCCTTGTAGCTCGCAATCTGAATCTATTAACACTAGATCGCCACTTTTAAGGGCGTCGCTGTTTTGGGTGTAATGTAAAATATTAGCATTGTCGCCACTACCAACAATAGTGCCATACGCTGGGTGCCGCGCACCATGCATTGCATAATGATGATGTAGCTCTGCTTCTAATTGATACTCGGTTGCACCGCTATGGGCAAAACACATTGCTCTAACATGGCCTTGCGCGCTAATTTCGCAGCCTGCGCGCATAATGTTTATTTCACTTGGCGATTTAAATAAACGCATTTCGTGAATTAACAAACGAATATCTTTAATGGTACTTGGCGCTGTGTCACCTTTTTTAGGGGCGCTGCGCAGAGTATTAAGCAAAGAGAAAACACGCCCATCAAAAGCCGAATATGCACCTTGCGCATAATATAAAACCGCTTTGCCATTGAGCAAATTAAATAACTGTTCACTCAACTCACTTAATTCATGGGTTGCATCAAACAAATATTCGTTTTTTGCTTTTTCAAAGCCTATTCTACGGCCATGCCATACTTCGGCTAGTTTATCTTTATTAAGGCAAAATAATGTACTGGGGGTGTCGCTATTTGGAGCAAGTACAAGTACGGCATCGGGCTCATTAAAACCAGTTAAGTAAAAAAAGTCACTGTCTTGTCTAAATGCATAGTGAGTGTCGCGGCTGCGCGTAACTTCGCTCGCCGCAGGTATAATTGCCACACTGTTACTATCCATTTTTGCAAGCAGACGCTCACGACGTGCTTTAAACTCTGACTTTTGTATTTCAACCATGTGCAACAAACCCGTTTAACTTAAACTATTAATGAAGTGTTTTTTTAGTGCTAGCAGCACTTTGATCTTTACCTAACTCTGCAAAGCAAAGTAATGCCGACACACGTACATATTCAATCACTTCATGTAGTGCTTGGCTGTCTTCTTCAGTTTCTTCAAAGGTAGTATCAAGGCGAGTAATTTCGCTAAAATCGGTAATAACTTCTTTTACATCGGCTGATAATTTACCGTAATCTTTTTGCTTTAAACCAAAGCCAAGCATAAAACCTGCAACCCAAGAAACCAAACCATTAGCCTGATCTATAAGTGTTTCATCGTCGCTGGGTAAAAACAAATCAAACGCAAACTCTTCATCATTAAAACTAGCAACGACCTGCTTATAAATGCTGCCAAAAAACTGTTTTAAATTATTACTAAACGAATCACCATCGTTAAACACATCGCTTAACAGCCCTAGGTATTCTTTGTCGTCAATCGTTAACCCACAAGCTAATAAACCACTAATTACACCGTGCGCTTCGGCCGGTGATACAAATATTTCGTTTTTTTCTAATAATAATTGGGCTTCTTCGTAATCTGGTAAATCGCTCATTGTCATATCTTCATTTTGCTAGTTAAGGCAATGCTACCACTCGATAAAAAGCAACTCCAATAAATTCTATAATCAAAGCGCTTAAGGGCCACTATTAAACGCTTTAATAGCGGCAGCTATTTACTGCTGCGGTATGACTTTATTAAGCTCAGTATATAAAAAACATATTTATGGCTAAAAAGCACACTCATAAGTAAATAACTAATGATAAGTGCACAATAACCACGCAAACAAAATAATATTTTGCTTTTGGGGTTTAAGCTTTCGATTATGTCTTATATACTGGATTTGTTCCCTGGGGTGCTGGAGCTTGGTTAAGTCCCTGAGCCGATAAATTTTATACCAGGGTTTCTGTTCGTATACTATTGTGCAAGCTCGGCATGTACCGAGAAGCCTACGGTAAACCGCAGATTCCCGCCCTGAAACCTCAAGGTTTCAGGACTGACACCAACACCACACTTTGGGGAACACCTTCTTATTTTTATAATCCCTCTTATTATTTATTTGTCTTTTTTGTTATAACTTTCTAAATTATTTTTATAATCTTTGGCAAAAAAAAGCTGCAAGTAATTCCTTACTTACAGCTAAACTCTAAATGCTTACACTTATTTACTTAAACCAACCCTGAAAACGCTCCATGAGCATATAATTTACCGGTACTAGCAATAAAGTAATGAAGGTGGCGAATATAATTCCAAAGCCTAAGCTCACAGCCATAGGAATTAAAAATTGCGCTTGAGTCGCTTTTTCAAATAATAACGGCATTAATCCTATAAAAGTGGTTAAGCTAGTTAGCATAACTGGGCGAAAACGTGACGCGCCGGCAAGTTTAACTACCTCAATTAATTCAATCCCTTCTGTGCGTTTTTTATTAATATAGTCAACTAATACCAGCGAGTCATTAACCACTACGCCAATTAACGCTAGCATGCCAAGCAAGCTCATAATGGTTAATTCCATTCCCATGATCCAATGCCCTACTACAGCGCCTATCATGCCAAAGGGTATAACACTCATTACTATTAATGGCTGTAAATACGATTTAAACGGTATCGCTAATAGCGCATAAATAATAAAAAATACAAATACTAACGCCCAAGCAAGTGAACCAAACGACTCTCTTTGCTCTTTTGCTTCTCCTTCTAATGCATAATCAACTCCTGGGTATTGCTGCATTAGCTCATCCAAATACTGGGATAAATCAGCTTGGAGTATGGTCATGTTAGTGTTGCTTTTTTCTATATCGGCGGTCACATTTAAAGTACGGTAACGATCGATTCGATTGATAGTAGACGGGCTTTGCCCTGTAATTAAAATAGCCACATGCGATAAAGGCACTGAGCCACCGGCAGGTGTGTTTATGAGTATATTTTGTAAGTCGGCTACCGAGCGTCTTTCATCAATAGGCAAACGTACCATTACGCGCACATCGTCTCGCCCACGTTGGATCCTTTGTACTTGCGAGCCAAAAAACGAGTTACGCACTTGCCCTGCTACATTTACTCTATTTAAACCCAGCGCTAAGCCTTGCTCTGTAAGCTCTATTTGTAACTCTTCTTTACCATCAGACATACTATCGGCAATATCGAATACAGTTGGGTAGGTCGATAAACGTGTTTTAATATGATCTGCCACGTCTTGTAAAACCTTTAACGATGTACCGCTAAGCTGCACATCTATTGGATCTGAACTACGACCTATTTCGGCTCTAAAGGTGAGACTTTCAGCGCCGGGAATAACGCCAATTAATTCGCGCCATTCACTGGCAAGCTCGCGTGAGCCTATATCTGAATCACGTTTTTCAGCTGGGGTAATTTCAAAGCGTACTGCGCCTGAGTTAGATACTCCGCCGCGCCCGCCCGTTGTTGCTAAAATATTTAAAATAACGCTCTCCCCCGTATCAGGGTCACGGTATTTTTCTTGTAATTGCTGCGCCTTTTGCGACATATCAATCACGTACTTATTAGTTACTTCAAACGGCGTGCCAGCAGGCAGGGTTAAGTTTACTCGTACGGTTTCGCTGGGAATACGTGGAAAAAATACAAACTTAGTCCAACCACTGGTGATCATAGTTAAAATAATTAAAAACACGCCAACAAATAAGCTCACCGTTGCCAGTTTATGGCGCAGAGCTAAATTAAGAATAGGTTGATAATATTTTAAAATCGCACTTTCAAAGCCATCAGCAAAACGTTGCTGTAGCAGATCAAACTTTGATTGCTTACTTTTTTGGTGACGTAGCTTTATATATTTTAAATGTGCAGGTAAAACAAATTTAGATTCAATTAAAGAAAACAATAATACCGGAATAACCACCACCGGAATTTGTGCAAATAATGCCCCGCGTGCACCTTCAATAAAGGCTAATGGCAAAAAGGCCGCTACCGTGGTTAATACACCAAAAGTCACTGGCGTTGCTACTTCTTGGGTACCTAATATGGCAGCTTGTTCGCCCGATTCGGCTGTTTTTAAATGGGTGTAAACGTTCTCTCCGGTGACTATGGCATCATCAACCACAATACCGAGTACTAAAATAAAACCAAACAAGCTCATTACATTAAGCGTTACGCCAAAAATAGGCATAGCAATAAATGCCCCCATGAACGACACCGGAATACCAATAAACACCCAAAATGCGATAGCTGGGCGTAAAAATAAGGTTAGCAGTGCCAGCACTAAAATACCGCCTTGCAAGGCGTTAGTGGTGAGTGTGGCAATACGGCTTTTAACTAGCTCTGAGTCGTCATCCCAATAACTTAATGCAAAACCTTGCGGCAATGAAGGTTGCTGGGCATTTATATAAGCTTTTACTTCATCGGCAACAGTAATTGCACTTTGTGGGCCTATTCGGTATACGTCGATAAAAGCGGCTTGTTTTCCGTTAAAACGTGTACGCACTGGGGTTTCTTCAAAGCCGTCATTAATTGTGGCTATATCACCTAAGCGAATAATAGTACCGTCGCTTTGGTTTTTAACCACTATGCTGGCAAATTCATCTTTTCGGTATGCTTGTCCTTTTGAGCTAATAAGTACATCGCCACCTTGGGTTTTTAAGTTACCCGCAGAAATGTCTGAGCTTGAGTTAGCAACCGCATTAGAAATTTGCGCCAGTGTTAAGTCATATTGGCGCAATGTATCTTGGCTTACTTCAATAGCCAGTTCGTAGTCGCGCACGCCACTTAACTCAACCTGCGTTACACTGGGTAAACGTAATATTTGATCGCGTACTTGCTCTGCATACTCGCGAGTTTCTTTTTCGCCATAATCACTAGATACAGTTACCGCTATAACCTCTCGTTTTCGCTCAGCTAGAGCAACGATGGGTTTTTCAGCATCCCCAGGAAAGGTATTAATAGCATCAACACGGCTTTTTATATCAGCGAGCAACTCTCGAGGATCGTAGCCGCTTTCCACTTCAACAGTGACAGAGCCCGAACCTTCAGATGAGCGGCTAAATATTTGCTTTATACCCTCTAAATCTTGTACAGACTCCTCTATACGTATAGTGACACCTTGCTCAACATCCTCTGGCGTCGCGCCACGTAAACTAACCTGAATGCTGATCATATCGGTTTCAAACGAAGGAAATACTTCGATCGGTATTTTCGTCGATAAACTAAACAGCCCAGACAGCAACAAAGTTACTAACAATAAATTGGCAGCAACATGGTTTTTGGTAAACCAAGCAATCATGGCTTATCTCCTTGCTTTGCTGCGCGACGTTTTTTTACTAGCTCTGCAACACTAATGCCTTGCTCTTTTGCTTGTTGTGCTAATTGCTCTGCTGTTGGGCGTTGCTTCATACTTTGTGGTTTAGTCGCTTTATTATCTTCGCCTAAAATATTCACTTGTGTACCCGAACTAACTTGCCCCAGTGGCGTAATAACAAGTTTATCACCTGCTTTCAAGCCGGTTTTTATCATTGCAAATGCGGCATTTTGCCATGCAAGCGTTATATCTTTACGCTTTAATACTCCCTGCTCAACAATATAAACGTAAGACCCCTGATAAATAGTGCTATTTGCAATAATAAGTGCATCAGAAACTGTTTTTCCGGTGATCTGCGCTTTAACGTATTGCCCTATTTTTATTGGGTATTGATTACTTTGTGTTGCTTTATAAGGGTCATTAATTTTAGCAACCACGTAGAGTTGCTGTGCACTTTCATCAATAGCACCTTCGGTACGCGCCAACTGCCCTTGCCATGTTTGCTCACCAACTAAATCAGAGCTAAATTTAATCACGGATCCGGCCTGGTTTTTAGCACCGTCGCGGTACTGCTCAGGTAAATTAATAAAAGGTAGATCTTTGTTTTTTATTGGCAACCGAATCTCTACGCTGTCTATTGCGTAAATAGTAGCGAGCTGAGTATTGTTGCTAACAACTTGGCCTAAATCTACATTACGACTAAGTACTCGTCCTGCAAAAGGCGCTATTATTTGGGTACGCTCTAGGTTTAACTTAGCTTTTTCAAGTGTTGCTTGCGCCGATAATACTTGTGCTTGTGCTGCAGCTAATTGTGGCTCACGTAGCACCAAGCTACTTGCAGGTTTATCATTACCTAAACGCTGCCAATCTATAATAGCCTGCTGCCCGCGGGCTTGTTCTTCTAAAAGGCCTTGCTTTGCTGTTAATAAGTTAGCCTGTGCCGATTTAACCTCTGCTTGATAGTCTCTATCGTCGAGTTGGATTAGTACCGCACCTTTTTTAAAAAAACCACCTTCTCTAAAGTCATCGCTTATATTTATAATTAAACCCGATGCTTGAGCAACTAATAAGCTTTGTGTACGTGGTTTTACTGTGCCGTAGCTGTCTACCATCACTTGATAGTTTTGCGGCTGCAACATTTGAACTGCTACATTAATTGATGCTTTTGGTGGTGCACCAAAGCGATTAGCTTCTGGCGGGTTACCTTTAATAAACATGACGATTAAAATAGTGGCAATAATAACCGCGATTGGAATAATAATTTTTGCTGTTTTAGTTTTCATTGCTATTACTCTGTAGTTCGGTTGAAGTGTTTGCAAAATCGCCACCAAGGGCAAGGTGTAAATTAACTCGGTTTGCTATCAATTGATTTTTAATACTAATTAAGGAGCTTTGAGCATCGAACGAGCGTCCTTGTGCATCAAGCACTGTAGTGTAGCTAACCAAGCCACTTTGATATTGCTCAAACGATAATTGCTCGGCAGCAAGGGCATTTTCTTGTGCTTCTAGCGTGCTTGTATATTGCGCTTTAAGTGATTGCTGTAGCGTAATCGCATTTTCTACGTCGCTAAAAGCATCGTAAAGTGTTTGTAAATACTGCTGCTCTTGTTTTTGGCTATTTAAACGCGCAATTTCTTCATTCGCTTTTAACCGGCCGCCATTAAAAATAGGCGCTGAAATACTGCCAAGTAATGACCATGCTAGGCTAGATGGCGAAAACAAATCACTTACTCTATCAGTAGTATCACTTAAACTTGCCGTTAAATTTAAACTTGGAAAACGTTGCTTATGGGCATAAGCCAAGTTTGCATCACTTGCTAAAAGCTGATACCAATTTGCACGTAATGTTGGCTTTCGGGTAATTAACTCTGAGGGTAAACCTAGTGGAATGTCGGTATTGATAACTGGTAGGTCATTATTTGCCGAGATAATTCCTTTCGGATAATCTCCCAATAAACGCTCAAGTACTCTTGCTGTAGTTAATAAGCTAGCTTGCTGAGTAGCAATACGTGAACGCTCATTATTTAGCTCGTTGCGAGCTAAATAAACATCGAGAGCTTCGTTTAATCCTTGACGATAACCTGACTCTATAATATCAAGATTTTGCAAAGCATTGGCTTCACGGCGCTTATATAAATCAAGTAATTGCTTTGCGGTTACTACATCAAACCAGCCCTTTACTACATCGGCAACTAGCTGTTGTTTGGCTTGTTCAAAGCGCGCCTGTTGCGCTAAGTAGTTTAAATTAGCTTGGCGATTAGAATCTGACAGCTTGCCCCATAAATCAACTTCGTAACCTAAATTCAAGCTCACTGAACTTGCATTATTATAACTAATTGGGCGGTTATTTTTACTACGGCTAGTACGCGCAGATAAGTCCAGAGTTGGCCACAACGCAGCGCCCGACACAATTAACTGCTGCTTTTGGATCGCTACATCGTAACTACTTTGTAAAAGCTGCTGGTTATTTTTAAGTGCCTGCTCCACAAGCTTATTCAGCTGTGGATTTTGTAATTGTGTAAGCCATTGCTGCTGTACGTGTAATACCGGCGCAGAGGTTTTTTGTTGCCATTGCTGCGGTACATTGTTAGGTGCTTGTTCGCGCTGCTGTGAATTTATATTGCTCGCACAGCCGCTGAGCAGCACAATACTGAGTGCCAATAAAGTTGGCTGGTATTGTTGCCAAATCATAATTAAACCTGAATTACTGCTATTTATAATGTAATTCAAGCACTTTGAACTAAAACGCTCAACTTACTTTACATAACATTACATAATTAGCCATAAACTATCGGATAACTATTTATACTCTATTTCGACATTAATGATCATTAAGAAAGTTGAAAGTAACTATAAGTGGTTTGTATCACTAAGGAGGTTGCTAAGTAGTGTACTGATAAGCTTAAAATTAGTCTGGAACAATTTTAAGCTGTATGGGATGCAGGGAAAAATAATCTTTATAAACAAAAAAACCTCACAAATGTGAGGTTTTTTAATAAATGGTGCCTCGACGCGGAATCGAACCACGGACACGAGGATTTTCAATCCTCTGCTCTACCGACTGAGCTATCGAGGCACATAAACTGTGCGAGTTAACTAAATATTCTAAGC
>NZ_JADYWN010000050.1:0-1450 GCF_015864805.1 Pseudoalteromonas sp. NZS127
CGGTGGCCGTTGGTGGCGTCTATCCGGGCGGCATTCGAGACGACAACGGCGCTACTGTGTACGTCAACGTGATTCCAAGCAGCCTTGCAGGCTTTGGGAACGTGTACGACCCTCCGGCATCTGGCGGAGCCGTGTGGTCTTCCGGTGACCTGACGGCAGGCCAAAAATCGCTGATGAGCCGTGACGGCGTGCTCAAGACCTATTTCCTCGCAGGGGCATAACACATGGCAACCGGATACGCATACCTCGAACCCCAGCGCCGCCGCGCATCGCGCAAGGTCACAGCAGGCTCTTCGCACACGAAGACAACCTACAAGACCGAGAAGACACAGGAAACCTTGGTCAACGAACTCACTGACGACGGCACGGGTGGCCTCGGTGATTTCGGCACGGTCAACTACGGCACGGGCGCGCTGAATGTGCGCCTGGTCGAGCTTGACCTGACGACGGAAGGATACAAAAGCGATCACGAAGATGCCGAATCCTTCGAGAGCTATCTGGAGCCTTCCACCGGAGGTGACAGCGCGCAGAAAGGCGGGGAGTACGGCGACACATCCGTGGGTGAAGAGCTGTTGGCCGCTTCGACGCTGACGGTGACGTACGCGACAGACTTCGCCAGCACGGTCACTACGGAGTACAGCTTCAAGCCCCCGACCATCACGATTGACCTGTGCCCATACACCAGCGACTACGTGGTGCCAAACAGCGTGCAGTTCACCTGGATGGGTCACACCTATGCGGACTACGACGGCGACCTGATTCGGGATCGCACGACCCCGGGCACCGGTTTTTTCGCAGGCCGAGTCAACTACGCGGGCGGCATCGCCGAGATCACAGACTACGTGGTGGACCCCCTCTACGACGCCGAAGACCTGACCATCACAAGCCTCTGGACTGTGCGTCAGAAGTGGACGACTGCCAGCATTTTCATGCGCACCCAGATCGCCCCCCTGAAGCCCGCCGGGTTCGTGATGAACCTGTCGGACACGGAGGGTAACGCGATCACCGCCAGCGCGGGCATCGACGGCGTGATCGCGGGGACACACCTGCGCGGCAAGGTGGACTTCGAGACGGGCGTGGTCGAGTTGCAGTTCGGCGACTACGTTCTCGACACCTCGCTGACCGTCGAGCAGAAGCTGGAGTGGTGGTACGACGCGGACGACGTGGGCGCAGTTGAGGCGCTNGTTCTCGACACCTCGCTGACCGTCGAGCAGAAGCTGGAGTGGTGGTACGACGCGGACGACGTGGGCGCAGTTGAGGCGCTGAAAATCTGGCGCCCATGGCCTGTGGACCCAACCACACTGCGCTACAACAGCGTGGCTTACTTCTACCTCCCGCTGGACGCCGACGTGTTGGGCCTGGACCCCGTGCGGCTGCCACAAGATGGTCGCGTTCCCATTTTCCGCCCCGGTGGCTTCGCCGTGGTCGGCCATACGGCGGTAACCAGTCC
>NZ_JADYWN010000051.1:0-1446 GCF_015864805.1 Pseudoalteromonas sp. NZS127
CCTCGCTTTTTTTCCAAAGTTTGGAAAAGAAATCCAACTCTTGGTAGTAGCAAATTTTTTGTTTATTCTGTAACTTAAATAAGTTAATCGCTAAGGCTTTATTCCACAAGAATCGACAATTTCCCGCATATTGCGCCATTTTAGCGTTAATATCGGGTGTTGTTTTTAAACGAAATTTATAAGCTTTGCGAATAACCATACTGTTATTATATACAGTTAATCAAAAAGGAACAACCCACTTAGTCGCTTCGCGACTATTGCCTTATATCACCGACCTAAAGGAACGGTGTTTTACGGCAAAAGTTGATAAANTTGCCTTATATCACCGACCTAAAGGAACGGTGTTTTACGGCAAAAGTTGATAAATTTAAATAACTATAGACTAACAGGGGGAGTATTATTTGTGTGCAAAGGGATATATACAGGCACGTGCGACCTGATTGCAGGTGAGACATCAAAAAATATGCAATCTGCATGTATTATTTATCGAAATTTTCCGAGAAAACCCATTGATCGACGCGAAGCGGCGTCGATGGGATGAATCGGAATAGTTAGCCCTGCTCTTGAATGTATTTTCGAATTGTATCAGCAGCCACATTTCCAACAGAGCAAACAAAATATCCGTCAGACCAAAATGTTTTTTTAACCCAGAATTGCTTTTTAAACCATTTAAATCTCGACATAGACTTTGCGTTGTAGATTGTTTAATTCTCCTAACGTAACTCGCAACACTGATATTGGGAGAGATCGTTAGCAATATGTGTATATGATCTTTGTTAACCTCGATCTCTTCGATATTAAATTCTGAGCGCTCTGCAATTTCAGTGATTTTTTGTTTTACAAAATCACCTACATCACCTTTTAACAATTGTTTTCTATATTTAACCACAAGTATTAAATGTAGCGCTATTAAATATTTACAGTGAGATTTAGTTTCATATTCCATCTTGATAACTCATTTTCATACAGTGGTCTATACAGTGTATGAAAAAGACGCTTAGAGACAACTACAGGCTAAATCCTACGCCAGAGCAAGAAGCTAAACTCGTTAAGTTTGGCGCGACAGCGCGCGGCATTTGGAACTTATTGTTGTCTGAGAACATGCGTCGATACGAGCACGATAAAACGTTTTTGTTTTACAAAGACATGGCCTCACTACTTAAAGATCTCAAGACGTTCGAAGAGTTTAACTGGATCAAAGCGTTCGATTCTGCGGCAGCTCAACAAGTTGCCCGCGACCTGGAATTAGCGTTCAAGAATGTTTTTACTAAAGGTCGCTTGCAACGCTTTCCAAAGCACAAGATCTCATATAAAAAGAAAAAACTTCACAACGATAGTTTTCGAGCGGTCAATAACTCGAACTGTATCCGCATTGAAAATGGCGCTATCAGTATCCCAAAGGTAGGCAAGATACCCATTATCTTGCATCGCAAACTAGCAAGTAAA
>NZ_JADYWN010000052.1:0-1354 GCF_015864805.1 Pseudoalteromonas sp. NZS127
GGTGACCGCGGTGGCACCGAACGTCATCCGGTGGGCAACTGCTGAAGCTGACGGCACAGCCACCGGCACAATCACGGTGAAGATGGCTGCGGCTGGCTGGACGAAGGTTTACACCGGCACCAACTTGGCAGTCTACAAGTCGGCCGACCCGCAGGCCCACGGGCAGTTTCTGCGCGTCAACGACACCGGCACGACGGCGGCGCGGGTGGTCGGGTACGAGAATATGACTGCGGTGTCTACCGGCACAGGTCTTTTTCCTACGAGCGCGCAGCTCAGTGGCGGTTTCTATTGGGGTAAGTCTCACACGGCTGGTTCCGCGGACGTGGCGTGGGCGATTGCGGCCGACAGCCGTGCCTTCTACTTCAACGCTGCGGCGTATGTGACGACCGGAGGGCCAACAGCCAACGGTGGTGCGGCTTACTTTTTTGGCGACCTCGTGCCGCATAGTCGGTCCGGGGACGCCTACGCAACCATGCTGACCGGCGCGCCAGGTTCGGTGTGGGAAAGCTACGGTGGTCAGTACATCCTGTCTTCGGACGTAGCAACGCGCGCGATACCTCGCAAGGTAGACGGGACGGGGACCGCGATACAACCAGAAGTCTCGCCGTACACCGCGTACAACCTTAGTTTCTTGCCCAACACCGTGAATGGACGTGTCCCGTTCACGCCGATCATGGTGCGGGACTCGCAATCGCAAACAGGCATTCGTGCGGACATACCGGGGGGCAGGTTGTCACTGCACTTCGGCGCCGAAACTGTACTCTCCGAGCATCAAATCTTCTACGACNCAATCGCAAACAGGCATTCGTGCGGACATACCGGGGGGCAGGTTGTCACTGCACTTCGGCGCCGAAACTGTACTCTCCGAGCATCAAATCTTCTACGACACAGATGGTCGTGCTCGCGTGAACATGCTCGCGCCGAACAACATGACCAGTGCGTCGGGTTTCAACTCCCTCGCGGTTGATGTGACCGGCCCCTGGAGGTAACGCCGTGGCCGCACACAAATATTGGCGTGCCAAGCTGATGACGGCCCCCACGCTGTCCACGCTTGAGCTGTCTGAGTTTCACCTGTTCGACGGCGCCACGCGCGTCGATGCGGCGGCCACGCTGACGGCGAGTGCGGCCCCCACGGGTCCGCTGACCAACCTGTCTGACAACAACACGGCCACAGGCTGCTACTGGAGCACCGGAGGTGATGCGGTGGTGCTGACATGGACGTTTCCAACGGCCGTACAGGTTACAGGCATTGAGCTGGGCGCGCGCACCACAGCCTCTCGATTCCCCACCGCTCTGGTCTTGCAGGGGGGAGATGCCGTAACAGGAACGGGTCCTAGCCCAGAGTACACCACAC
>NZ_JADYWN010000053.1:0-1292 GCF_015864805.1 Pseudoalteromonas sp. NZS127
GTCGTTGCGCAGTCGAATTTGGTCCTGAAATTCGGAACCCAGTGTCGTCTGCAGGGGCGCCGCCTCCTGGTAATGCGACGTGCTGTCGCTGCGCAGGCGCTCTTGGTCCTGCCATCGCAGGTCGGTGGGCGACTCAACGGGGTCTGCGTCTTGCCAACGGCTCTGCCAGTGGGGAACGAGAGGCGTGCTGTCTTGCCACACACCGCGCATCGGCTCCTGGGACGCAGCGGCCCCTTGGTAGACAGAGCGCACTTCGCCCACGTCGGGGCGCTCGGCCCCGCTCACGTATTCAAACGCAACCGCGCCTGTCAGGTCGAAAACGTCATCCGCTACCAGGTCGAAGACCCCCTCGACGTAAACGGCAACGCTCGGGATGTCGGCTGTCGGCTCATCACCGAACACCAGGTGTACCGGCAGCCCAGTGGTTGGGGCGGCCGAGAAGATCAGGCTCGTGCTCATGAGAGCGCCGTTGCGCCCAGTATCGCCCGGCCTCCTGCGTAGAGATTCACGCCGTCAGCGCCGTCCAGTTTGAACGGCCCGTCGCCCGCCATGTCGGTCACGTCGCCATCGGCGATGGGGTCANATTCACGCCGTCAGCGCCGTCCAGTTTGAACGGCCCGTCGCCCGCCATGTCGGTCACGTCGCCATCGGCGATGGGGTCACCTTCACTGGTTGCCAGCCGGCCCCACACCGCTGCCCCGTTGACTGCGATCAGGTCGCCGATCACAGACTCCTGCGTGAGCAGAATCCCTGTCAGTTCGACCGTGCCGCACGGCTTCGTGAGCACCAAGGTTGCCAGGGCGGCGCCCCCCGGAACGTCACCAGAGGTGGCCGGGCGCGTCGTGCCGTAGATTTCCAGTTGCGCGGGACCAGAGCCTGCGTCGGCCAGGTCGATCAGAGCCTGCAGCACAGCAGGTCGAGCTGACACGAGCGCAGCCGCGCGCGCAGCAGCCGAGAGTGCCAGCGTGGTCATCCTGGGTAGCCCTCGGGCTCGATGCGGTCGGCGATGACGGCGCGGAAATCGGCGCTCGGGTAGATGGCGATTACGCTGTACGTGTAGTTTTCGTCCACACCCTCGAACGCGCCTTCCCCCGTGGTCGGGTCCGACCACTCTTCGCGGATCACCTTGCCGTCAATGTCACGCACCAGGCGCACCTTGGCAAACTGCGGGGTGTACGTCTTCGGCGTGGTGGCGGGCAGAATCTCTCGCTTCACGTCGTAGGGTACGCGGCCGATGCCGCTGGGTGTCTGAAAGTCAAACGCGCTGTAGATCACCCCACCGTCCGTGGGCT
>NZ_JADYWN010000054.1:0-1196 GCF_015864805.1 Pseudoalteromonas sp. NZS127
GGTGATGGATGACGTGAGCGAAGGCGGCGGTGCCCCCACGGCGACGATCATCCAGGACGGTGAGAGCAACAACATCTTCCCGGACATCAGCGAGCTGGACCGCGCGGGCGGTCGGGTGAACCTGCGCAAAGTGCATGTGCACGTCCAGACGGGCGACCGTGACACGCTGCTGGGCACCAATTTCATTGTGGCCGAGCCCCCTAATGATCCGAACGTGAGCATCACGGTCTTCTCTACCGGCGAGACCTTTGACACGCGCACCAACGCTGCGGATTTCATCGAAGCCTATCTGGTGAAAGGCCCCGCACTTCCGGGCTTCTTGCTGGAGAACCACGTCGCTGGTCAGCGGGCGATCCAGTTGTTCCAACGCCCCGGGTCCCCGCTCCCCGCTGTGGGCCGCACCCTGGTACTGGTGGCCGACGAAGACACCCCCGACGAGATCGTGCAGTACGTGCGCACGACGCGGGTNACCCCCGACGAGATCGTGCAGTACGTGCGCACGACGCGGGTGGAAAGCACCATCGGCACCTACACCGAACTGGTTGGCGGCGGTTTGGTGGACTTTGAAGCGGAAGTTGTCACCTGTGACATCAGCGATGCCTTGCGCGTCAACTTCCCTGGCTCACCCCCATCCCGGCTTTTCGCCGTGGCCGACGGCAAGACTAAGGTCCGTGACACCACCGTCGCGGATGCCGGGTCGTACCACGGTGTCGTTGCCCTGGAATCGGCGGGGGCTATCGGCGACGCAACGGTGCAGGTGGAGAGCGTCTACACCCAACTGGTTCCCAACGCGCGGACGGAAGTCAGTGCGCTCGACCAGCGGCCTTCCGCACAGCGATCCTTGGTCTTGGCCGAGACGCCACGGCTTGTTACCGTTGGCGCCGCGCCGCACAGCAAGCGCATCAAGATCGGGCAGGAAAACCGCGGCTTCAATTTCGTTGACATCCTGCGGCCGTTCCCGGCTGCGAACTCCTTGGTGGTTTCCTTCCGGGCGCTCGGTAGTTGGTACACCATCCAGGACGACGGTCTCGGCAACCTGACGGGCACGGGGGTTGGCACCGTCAACTACGACAACGGCTCCATCGCCGTAACGTTCCCCTCGATGCCAGACGTTGGCTCATCCATCATCTACTCGTGGGGTGAGAAGTCTGCGTACACCAACCGATCTGCCGCCATCGGTTTTCGGATGCCCGAAT
>NZ_JADYWN010000055.1:0-1186 GCF_015864805.1 Pseudoalteromonas sp. NZS127
GTCGAGCTGCACGACCGAGGCGATGAACTGGCGACCCATGTCCTTGACGCGCTCCACAATCGCGCCCACGGCGTCCGCGATCAGGTTGCCGGCCGCAATCTGGCCCAGCGAGTTCTTGAACAGGCCGGCCGCCTTGTCGGCGGTGGTCAGCGTGCCGGTCAGCTCGCGGATTTCCCGCTCCAGCACCTTGATCTTGTTCTCGCCCGCAGCAAAGGCGCCGGAGAGCTGTGCACCCGTCTGCCCGGCAGTGGTCGCCAGGGTTGCCATCGCAGCGCGTGTCTCGGCGATTTCCTGCTGGACGGCCTGCACCGAGCGCACGCCGAGCGTGCCGAAGGCGTTGTCGATGCGCTGGGCAGCCTTCTGGGCTTCGTCAGCGGTCTGCTTGACCTGGGTCTCGGCCTGCTCCAGCGCGTTCTCCCAGAACTTGACGTACTGGGCCGCCTGCAGCAGTTTCTGCGCTTCGGTGGCCTGCTTCTCGAAGGCGTTCTGGTTGGCGAGTTCACGCTGGGCCGCAGCCAAAATCTCGGTCTCGCGGGCCAGTTGCTGGGCGGCGTGGGCCGCGTTGACCAGGGCCTCGGCCTCTTTCTGCCAGGCATCGTTGGCCGCAGCCGCTTCGCGCTTTGTGGCCGCGTACTGCTCCGTGGCCCGCGCCGCATCGCGCTGGGCCAGTGTCTCGGCCTGCAGCGCCGCTTGGCCGCGTGCCAGCAGGTCTGCAACTGCCTTCTCTTCGATGGCGAGCAGGCGGTTGGCTTCTGCCATCTCGCGGAGCGCTGCGTTGCGCGCGTTTACGGTCTGAACGCCAGAGTTGAAGATCGCCTGCAGCTTGCCCTCAGCCGCAGCTACGTCTGCAGTGGACAGCCCCAGCGCCTCGGCCGCCGTGGTCGCCTGACGTAGCGCCTCGTTCTNACAGCCCCAGCGCCTCGGCCGCCGTGGTCGCCTGACGTAGCGCCTCGTTCTGCTTGTTCAGGGCGGTGTCCAGGCGTTCGACCTGTGCCGCGCTCTTCTTGTACTGGGTCTCCAGTTTGCCTTGCTCGGCCACGGCCGACGAGGCTTCGGCGTTGGCTGCCTTCTGGTTGGCGCGCAGCGTTACGAGTTCGACGTTTGCTGCGTTCTGAGCTTTGACCGCATCGGCCAGTTGGTCGCGGTAGGCTGCAGTGTTCTTCCCGGCCGCGTCGTATTCTGCCTT
>NZ_JADYWN010000056.1:0-1121 GCF_015864805.1 Pseudoalteromonas sp. NZS127
AGCCTGTGGAGCGTAAGTAAGACTTTAGATTCTTTTGAATTTAAAGCGATACGCTATGAAACAGGAATCCCCCTCCTTTCCCGACTTGTCGGGCGCGAAGCGAGGTGGGGGAGGATGTCAACACTATTCACGGCTGAAGGTATACAGGTTGATTTAATTAACACCACTTTAAGCGATCTTGCCGGGCGATTTGCCTTTAACGGTTTACCTTTAGGTTTATATCGTTTAGATGTTTCAGGCGAAAATGTTGAAGCTCAATCTTTTGATATTACAATCGATAGTAAGCAAGTAATGTTTGATGTCGTCGTTGACATAGTACCAAGCATTTTAATCAACACTGAAAACGTTGTCTTTAATGGTGAAAACTTAAGAGTTTCTTGGGATGTTGCAGGACTAGACCAAAATGATGAGCTAAATGTCAAACTAGTTCATGCTAGTGGTCAATTAAATCTTGCAACTGAATTGGCTGCTCAAGCTGGTCAGATAATTTGGCCTGTCGATATTGCCGAGCAAACGGTAACAGTAGTGGTTGAGCTAGCTAATGACGAAACTGTTAATGCGAGTGCCCAAGTTGTTGTTATTCAAAAGAACAGAGCGCCCGTAGTCAACATAGCAATTCCAGATCAGGAAGCACAATCGGGTCTTGCGTATAGCTTTACCTTTGATGCGCTAACTTTTACTGATGCTGATGAAGGCGATGAGCTGACTTATTCTGCAACATTAGAAGATGGTACAGAGTTGCCAAGCTGGTTGAGTTTTGAAGCAGACACTAGAACTTTTTCAGGTACGCCTGGTGATGCACATATTGGTATGGTAACTATTGCCGTATCTGTTACCGATGGTGAAATTTCACAGCCTGTAACAGAACAATTTAGCATTAATGTAGTGGCTGCACCTGTTGTTGAAAAACCCGTTGAAGACTCTAGTGATAATGATAATGATAATGATAGTGGTAGCTTAGGCTGGTTCAGTTTAATTTTAATTGTATTCGCTTTTACCCATGAACAACTCCCACTAAACGCTGCGCGTTTTGAAGGAGTTTCAAAAAGAAAGCCTAAGCTACCTTTTTAGGCTGGTTCCCAGCCTGAATACCTAACGCCCAGTTTAAGTTAACTTGCGCA
>NZ_JADYWN010000057.1:0-1095 GCF_015864805.1 Pseudoalteromonas sp. NZS127
CCTAGATTCAAATTGTAAGTGCATAACTTGTTTTGGCTAGATTAAGTGGTCAGTTGCTCATAAGCTAACTGCTTTTTCTCAGGCAAGAGATTTTACAATGAGACATTACAAACAACTGACCTATGTGCAAAGATGCCAGATCGCCGTTCTAAAGAAAAGCGGTTTTACGCAACAAAGTATTGCTGAGCTAACTAATTTATCGCAATCTACGATTTCAAGAGAGCTTTCTAGAAATACAGGTAAGCGAGGTTACAGACACAAGCAAGCTCATGAGCGGGCTTTGTTTCGCCGAAGAAGTGTAAGAAAACCGCTTAAGATGACACCTGAAATGATAGCTTTAATTACCCAGAAGCTTAATGAGAAGTGGAGTCCTGAACAAATAACGGGATGGTTACGCAAAGAAAGTGAGCGGTCTGTCAGTCATGAATGCATTTATCTGTATATCTGGGAAGATAAAAAAGCAGGTGGTGAGCTATACCTACATCTGCGCCGACACGGTAAGAAATATCACAAGCGCAGTCATGGTAAAACAAACCGAGGGCAAATAAAAAATCGCGTTAGCATTGAAAAGCGCCCACAAATAGTTGATGAGAAAGGCCGTATCGGAGATTGGGAAATAGATACCGTCATAGGCAAAGGTCATCGAGGCGCCCTTGTTACCATTGTAGAGCGGGTTACCCAATTCACTGTATCAACTCAGGTAGCAGGAAAAACAGCACAAGCCGTCACTGCGGCGACGATAGAACTATTAAGGCCATATAGGTCAGCGCTTCATACCATCACGGCTGACAATGGAAAAGAGTTCGCTTATCACGAGCAAATCACAGAGGCTTTAAGTATTCCTGTTTATTTTGCTCACCCTTATCACTCATGGGAGCGCGGATTGAATGAAAACACGAATGGATTACTACGTCAGTATTGGCCGAAGAGCACAGATTTTAAGGCGGTAACACCAGCGCAAGTTATACCAGTACTTGAGCAACTTAATAATCGTCCGAGGAAGACACTTGGATTTGAAACGCCTGCAAAATTGATGCAGGATCACTTGGCGGCTAAAGCCGCCTAAACGTTATGCACTTCAGATTTGAATCCGCG
>NZ_JADYWN010000058.1:0-1039 GCF_015864805.1 Pseudoalteromonas sp. NZS127
TGTACAACTGGTGATGGTGGACAAACAAATCCATCAGCGATTCTTCTTGAGAAACTGATGGTTTCATTTTATATGTAACTTTACGGATTGCTTTTTTCATAACAACTAATTATATTTAGTTGTTATGAAAAAACAAGCCCTAAATACGCTGTATCACAGCGTTTATAATATTCACTATTATTTAGTCCTTGTAACTAAATATCGTCGTCGCTGTATCACGCCAGAGGTTGCCGCGTACTTAGAATCTCAGTACAAAAGGTTGTTAAAATCTTGGGATTGTGAGCTTTTGGAGTGCAATGGTGAGCCAGATCACCTTCACCTTTTAATTTCTGCTAATCCCAAGATGCAACCAAGTAAAATGGTGAACAGTTTAAAAACTGCTACATCAAGACTTGTGCGAAAGGAGTTTTCCGAACACTTGGGTGAGTTTTACTGGAAGCCAGTTTTTTACAGCAGAAGTTATTGTCTGGTTAGTTGCGGAGGTGTGCCACTTGAAATCGTGAAGCAATATTTAGCTCAACAGGAAGGATTTGATTAAAGCCACCACTTCGTGGTGGTGCGCCTTTCACCACCACCTAAATTAACTCGCTTTGGCTCATTAGATTTAGATGGAGCACTTGGCGCTATTGGGTAGATTAGTTAACCGATGATCTAAATACGGTTATCACCGTTATATAACGATTTCTGTCCCGTTCTGAAATAGGTGATAGTTTTAATGAAAGGCTTGGGGCGAAAGTTCCAAGTCTTTTTTATGCACATGATTTGGTGTTTTGTAAACGTTTAACTGACGAAATAAAGGGGCAAATCGCTGGCAAAAAACCAAACAACGCATCAACAGATTACACGGCAAAATCTCACGGCAAAGGCTCGACTTTGCACACCAAATCTCACGACAGATAACCAATGAAAATGACATTTTAGTGTTTGAAGATTTAAACGTACACCCATACACTTTAAATTAAAATAATTACCTGTACACTTTACAAGGTGAGAATGTCAATTATAATGATAGGTAGTTATTAATTTGTCTAAGTAAGCG
>NZ_JADYWN010000059.1:0-1002 GCF_015864805.1 Pseudoalteromonas sp. NZS127
GGTAGAACCCGGCGGTTTCGGTCTCGGCACTACGGTGGACATCATGCTGACCGACGGCAGCGTGCTGTGCGGCTGCATCCCGCAGATGGACGGTGACCTCTGGTGGCACGGGGCCGACACGGGCGCGAAGTTCATCGACCCGGTGTACACCAGCATCCTGAAGTGTCGAGTGTCGCAAAACGTTTAGTGTTTTTGCGCAAACGCGATATACTGCACGCCGCCAGCCAGAATTCCCCGTCACCCGCAGAGCCGCACGGTGGGGGCCTGACACCCCCATTTTTGCGGATGGGGTACAGGCTGGCGCTCCGTCAGGTCTCCACCATGCGGCGCCTTGCAGAAAGGTCGCCAGCCTTGTTCTCTCCTACCAAATTCCCCTGTACCGCCTGGTACGTCACCGCTTCGCTGAACGTGAAGCAGTTGTCTGTCTGCGGTGTCTATCCTGGCTCCATCAAGGGATACTTCAACTGCGACAAACCGTCGCTCCTGCACCAGGGGGGCCTGTTCGCCACGCGCGATGAGGCCATTGCCGAGGCCGAGCGCAAGCTGGAAAAGATGCACGACGCCTACGTGCGCGCGGGCCAGCGCTGGACGAAGGCGCGTGAAACCGTCTCNATGAGGCCATTGCCGAGGCCGAGCGCAAGCTGGAAAAGATGCACGACGCCTACGTGCGCGCGGGCCAGCGCTGGACGAAGGCGCGTGAAACCGTCTCCAAGCTGAAGGGCGGTGCGGCATGAACATCGAACAGGTCGCAATCTTCATCAGGGTCGATGGGCGAACCACTCTTGCACCAATCGACCCGAACATGGCTGAGGCTTTCGTGGGGATGCTCAGTGCGTTCCAGACCGGGACGCCCAAAGAAACGAAGCTGGTTGTACTGCCAAAACACACTGTAAAACAACTGGGCGCCATGACCGCAGCGCTTGCTCGTGAGATCGCCTTGCGCCAGCAGAGCAAGCAGAAGAAAGCCGAAAGCCCCCAAGGATGACCGACCATTTTCGCAAC